>CAZLMR010000019.1:0-12022 GCA_964560575.1 uncultured Methanomassiliicoccales archaeon
CGCCGACATGAAGCTTCTGAAACTCCTTCAGGAGCGTCCGTACTCCCTGAACGAGGCAGGTGAGATCCTCGACATACATCCGTTCACGTTCAACATGCTCAAGCTTGAGAGCTACGGGCTTGTCCAGAGGATCGGTATGACCCCGACCGACCTGCTCCATGCCGACGGCACATACGTGCAGTTCGATGCAGAGGCATCCAAGGCGGGTGTCGACTATCTCGCCAGGAGGACCGGCAAGACTCCGGAGGAGTTCATCACCGAGGCCAAGCAGAAGATCCGCGAGAAGCTCTGCATAGAGCTGATGAAGGAGCTCATGTCCGAGGAGGTCGGCAGCTACAACCTGACGCCGGCAGGCGAGGACATGCTGATGAAGGCCATACGGCATTCCGAAGGCAAGGACTTCAACTGTGTGATCAAGGTGAACAAGCCGATCATCGGAATAGGCGCCCCCGCAGGGGTCTACATCCGCTGGGTCGGCGAGGTGTTCGACACCGACGTCTACGTCACCGAGGATTCCGATGTCGGAAACGCCATAGGAGCCATCACATCATCAGTTTCGGAGTCCGTTTCGTTCCTGCTCCGTCCGGAGCTCGCGGGCGAGACCGACTGCAAGTTCGAGGTGTTCTCCAAGCTGGGCAACTTCAAGTACGAGAACCTCCAGGAGGCCCTGGCCGAGAGCGAGCGTCTGGGCAGGGAGGAGGTCATCGCAGCCGTCGAGTCCAGCGGTGCGGAGGATGTGACAGTTTCCGTCGACAGGGACGATCACATGTACGCCATCGGGGCGGGCGAGAGCTCGGTGCTGATGGAGATCAGACTGACCGTCACGGCGGCAGGGAAGCCGAGACAGTTCACCTCATCCAAGTGAGTAATGGGATGGCGGCACCCCAATCTCGAAGCTGGCGCCGCTCCCCGTCGGGACATGACGGATGCTGAATCCGTTGGAGTCCACGACGTTCTTAATCAGAAACATCCCGAACTTACCCTGGGGGACCTGATCGAAGAGATCGTCCCCCAGGTATCCGGGAATCCCCGTCCCGTCGTCGCTGTATGTGATCGTGAGGTTCCCCTGCATGATGGAGCAAGCAATCGTTATCTTCGAGACGGTCCCGCCGTGGGAGACCGAGTTCGTCATCAGGTTCTTGAACACCACAGGGAACTCCGGATCGACCAGTATGCTTATGCCCTGGGCCTTGACCTCCACGGGCACGTTCCCTATGCCGGCCGCTCTGATGGCCTTGTCGACCAGCTCCTTCACCGGGAACCACTTCGGTTCGCATATGCCGACGTTCCTGTAGTCGTCCATGAAGTTGACGATGTTGTCGAGGGTGACCAGTGCAGGATAGGCGTCGTCGGTGATGTGTCCGAGAGGTACGAGGGTGCTGCGGGAGGCTATGAGTCCGTTGAGGACCGGCCCCTCCAGGACCCTGATGTGCTCTATGGCCCTGGACCTCTGCGAATCCATGAACACGACGTCGGAGACGTCCGTGAACGTCAGCATGAAACCGGGTATTATGTCGTCGCCCTCGGTGAGGTGCGTGGCCGCGCACTCGTAGGTGGTGTTACCTGCGCCGGTGATGTGGGAGCGGAGGGTCCTGCCGCTGGTGTCCAGACGGACGGAGTTGATCAGTGCTTTGATCTCCGTCACGTTCATGGTCCCGATGCTGTCGAGATGGATCGGGAGCCTGGCCTTGTGGTCGAACCCCACTATGTCGGCGGCGACCCTGTTGGAGAACAGGATGTCCATGTCGTTGTCCACATAAAGGAACCCGACGGGGCCGGAGTCCATAAGCGTCCTGGCTGCGCTCGAGCGGGTTATCTCCTGCCTGAACGTCTCGCGGCTCTTGTAGATCGAGAAGAGCTCCGTCATCATCAGGTTCAGCTGGGTCTCATCGAACGCCGTGTACTCGGATTTCTTGTTCCCGACGCCGGCGGTTCCGATGATCTCCCCATCGACGATGATCGGGGCCATCAGGAGCTTCTCCAGCTTGACATGTCCGGCGGGGGTTCCCTTCTTCATGCTCTTGCGGTCGTTCTCGTAATCGTTTATGGTGATGGACTTCCCGAGACGTATCGGCTCTCCCCATATGCCTGTGGAGTTGAGCTCGAACTCGATCGGATAGTTGCTGACCTCGCAGCCCTTCATGGCCTGGCTGGACCATGCGAGCATCCTCAGGATCCCCCTGTCCTTCTCGTACATGGCCACGTAGCCTATCATGCTGTGGGTGAGCTCCACGCACTTCTCCAGTGCGTATCTGACGATGGACTGGTAATCCTCGCCGCCCATGGACGCCATCTTCACCAGGGCCTCCATCCTGCTCTCGTTGATCCTGCGGTACGTCTCGTTCCTGCGCCTCTCGGCGATGATCGATGCGCGGGTGTTGATCTCGCCGAAGAAATCGGACGGGTCCCTGCCGCTCCTGGGGACGAAAGCATCTATGCGGAGCTCGATCGCCATGGTGAGGAGCTCGACGCTCGGATCCTTGGACACGAGGATCACCGGACCGGACACACGGTTCCTGTCGGCGGCCGTTATGAATCTGGATATGTCGTTGGTCTCATCCTGGTCGAAGACGATCGCATCTATGGACACGCTCTTCAGGATGTTTATGGCCTGGGGGATGTCCTCCGCCGTCCTCAGCGTGATGTTGGGGTCCAGCATAGGGGCGAACCTGATGCCTAGAAAACACAGCTCCTTATCGCTGCTGATCAGGAGGACGGAATACATGAATATGTATCGTCCTGATGGATGTTAATTGTTTGTAATCATTCGAAGAAGTGCTTCTGTCTCTCCTTGGAGATGTGCAGAATGACCTCCGCGATCTGCTTGGCCTCATCCTCGGAGAGGCTGACCTCCTCGCAGAGCTCCATGTACCTGTGGACGACCTCGCGCTCCTTCTCCTCGTCCCAATAACCCATGCCGCTCTTCTTCTTCGCTTTCGCGAGCTCATCGCTGATCTCCATGCGTGTGGCTATGAGGTCTATGATCTCCTCGTCGATGGTCTCGATCTGCGCCCTGAGTTCTGCTGTGTCCGGCATGGTCGAGCAATTGTATGTGATTGTATTAAAAAACCTTTTGATGCTAGGTGACCAGCGTGTCGGTACCGTTCGGTACGACACACGGTCTCCGATGCTGTCAGCAGGGCTGACCGTTCTCCGATTCACGGAAGGTCTGCATAACCAGACCCCTGTTTAGTATGTTGAGGGCGGCGTTCCTGTCCCTGTCCATGGACGATCCGCAGCATCCGCAGCGGAACGTCCTCTCCGACAGCGGCAGCGATCCTTCACGGCCCCGCACCTGCAGCAGGTGCGGGACGTGTAGCCGGGGTCGACGAGGACCAGCGGGATCCCGGCCTCCTCCGCCTTGGATCCTACCATGTCGATCAGCGACCTCCAACTCGCCTCCGTGTACTTGTCGCGTGTCGCCGGACCCTGGTCCGGCCTCCTCTTCATCTTCCGGACCTCCAGGTCCTCCATGACCACGACGGAGTGTCCGTCCACCATCTCCGCCGCCGTCCTGTGGAGGAAACCCCTGCGCCTCCTGTGGATGTCCCCGTGCAGGATGGCCAGCCTGCGCCTGGCCCTCTCATACATGGGGGATTCCCTCTCCGACGACCCCATCCGACTCTGGAGCTTGGCTATGCTCTCCTTCTCGCTGCCGTAGAAGTCGGGGACGGCGACCTTGATCCCGTCGGTGTCGGTGATCAGGTCCCTGAACCCGAGGTCGTAGGCCGCGGGAGTGCGCGGGTTCTCCAGGTCCTCCTCGCTCCTCTTTATGTCCGGGACCCTGAACACGATGACCGCGTGCCAGTGCCCGCGGGCATCGCGCTTCACCGTGCAGGTCCTCGCCTCCGCCCCCTTGGGGCGGTGGCTGTTGCGGTAGCGGATGTCGCCGATCTTGGACAGGTGCAGGCGATCTCCCTTGAACCCGAGACCGTTCGGGGACTCGTAGCAGAAGGAGTGGTACCTGTTGGAGGATTTGAACCTGGGGACGTGGATGAGCACTCCGGTCCTGCCGGGGTGGCATCCTGCCATGGCCCTGTGCACACGGCCGGTCACGTTCTGGCGGCACGTGGAGTACACGTCGGACCTCATCCCGGGCTCCGAGGCTGAGATCTGAGTCATCACCCTGTTCAGGTCGAACCTCGAGAGCTTCTCCTCCGTCCTCCTGTAGTGGTCGAGGCTCCATCCGAGGAGGAGGTTGTACAGTCCGTGGCACAGCTCCAGGCTGCGCTTGAGCGCAGCCTCCTGGGTCGAATTCGGATAGAGCCTGTACGTCACGCTCCTGAACCTGAACCCCTCCTCCTCCATGATACGACCAACGGCCGCTGAGTATAAAGGCCGAACGGGGGGAGGTCACCGAAAAGGGTCCCACGCCTCTTTATATAGCCAGACATATGGAAAAGCGGTCCAAAAACCCCCCCTCCGTCACCAACACGCTGATCACCTAGCTTGAACCTTTTTGAATGCCGGCATCCTGTCCCCATGACGTCCGAGAAGAATTGTAACTTGGATACGTATAAATACGACTGGATGAACGAAAACTGATCATCGGCGGTCAGGGGTCAATGGACAGTACCTGCTGGGGGTATCATCCAGATGCTGTATCCAACCCATATATGGACAAAATTCGGAGTATTGAAATACGCACTCAACACTCTTTAACTTCTGATTAAAATGAAGATAGCTCAGATAGCCGGATTCCTCGGGAGCGGGAAAACAACAGCTCTCATGAAGATCGTGGATGGACTCGTGAAGAAAGGCCACAGGATCGCCATCGTCGTCAACGATGTCGGTGACATCAGTGTGGATGCCAGGTTCATCGAGGCCCACGGACTCAAGGCCAAGGAGATCTCGGGCGGATGCATCTGCTGTCAGATCGCCGGATCCTTCGCCGAGACTCTCGCCAAGCTGCACGACTCCTTCGATCCCGACATAGTGATCGTCGAGCCGTCCGGAGTGGCCATCCCGTGGGGACTCAAGAGGGCCGCGGAGTACTCCGAGGCCAAGACCGTCGTCCACATCGAGCACGCACCCGTGATCACCCTGGTGGACGCCAGCCGTATCGACCTCCTCATCAGGGCTGTCAAGAGGCTCGTCGAGACGCAGATCCGTGAGGCGGACATCTGCTTCGTCAACAAGATCGACCTCGCCACGCCCGAGCAGATCAAGAAGACCGAGGACTTCATCCGCGAGATGAACCCGACCGCAGACATCCAGCACATGTCCGCCAACACCGGAGAGGGCATCGACTACGCCGTGGACAAGATCGACAAGGAGTTCTCCGCCAGGTACGACGAGTCCATGGAGGAGTTCAGGCTCCAGCAGGAATACAACAGGCAGGCCGGTGAGTGATCATGCACGACGATCACGACGACCACGACCACGACGATTACGCGCACGACTACGACCACACCGAGGTCGACCATGACCAGGACGGTCTGGATGACAAGATGCCCCACAACGACAACAACCCAGTCGAGGAGGGCAGCAAGCTCCATCTGGAGATCCACAGGGCTGTGGACGAGCTCGGGAAGTACGCGATCGAACTGGACATCCACAACAAGGAGCTGTCCAAGGAGACGATCAAGGGATTCATCGATGAGATGATGAGGCAGTCCGCGGACGACTGCTTCCGCCACGGAGCCGACCTCATCGGGCACATCAAGGCCTTCTACAAGATCGACAACGTGAACGACCACACGATCATGTTCAGCATGGTGGACCCCTCCAGGCCGACGAACATCCAGGACCAGATCCCCGGAGAGACCGTCATCGGCGGACTGTTCGTCCTGCACGTCATCGTCCACGGCATCTGGGACGATGTGATCCGCGAGTGCACCCTCGAGGTCCTCCCGGAGATCGCCAAGAAGTGGGGCATCGACTACACCATCCGCGCCGACTTCTACGACACGGAGAAGAGCATCGCGCACCACGAGAAGAAGTGAAACCGATGCGGAGCGACACCCGCATCCATCTTCCTTTCCCATTCTGACGGCATCGGTAGACGATGCCACGATTCATCACAGAGATGGATTATGAAGGGCGATGTCGGAGAACTGCCCGGCATCGCCGATTCGGTTTATGCCAGATCCTTGAGGGTCTGGAGCGTCTTCACGACGTCCTGCCAGCTCTCGCACTCGACGAGATTCGTCCCCATCTCGGGGATGAACATGCTCCTGTACGTCTCCGGTCCGGAGAACTTCAGGAGCATCGCCCTGTAACCCTCCTTGGAGAATCCGGGGGTCTTGGGGTTGCCGACGACGGATGCTCCGTAATCGTTCGGGAAGTGGTAGATCTTGTGGAACCTTCCCGCATCCATGCAACCGCATTTGCAGTCCGCGTTCAGATCGACTATGTACTCATCGAACTCCATGATGTTTCCTCCTCACGTTTCGATGTCGACGCCCTCATGTGGCTGGGCGTAGGCTTTAAGTATCGAATCTGTGCGGGGCTGTATATAAGTTACCATCCAACCAGACTCATGAGCCAGATGGGTGATGTGCCGCCGGACACCCTTCGCGGCGGCTTATAAAGGATTTGATAAAGGATTTGAGTCGGAGTCGGGGGTCCGTGAGGACCCCCTGTGTAGTAATGTCTCAGCCCTTGATGGCCTTGACGAGTGCGCGGATGTTGTCGGCCGGGGTTCCGATTGGCACACCACATCCTGCGGAGATGACGTTGAATCCAGCGTCCCTGCTCTTCTCTGCCGCGGCGATGACGTCCTCGGGCTTCCCCTTGAACAGGGGGAAGGCGCATCCGACGTTTCCGACGAGGCATCCCCTCTTCTGTCCGATCTCCACGGCCTTGTACGAGTCGACCTTCTCCTCGATGGAGAGTCCGGTCACACCGGTGTCGAACATGTACGGGATGATCGGTGCGGAGTCTCCGCAGATGTGCAGGATGCTGTATCCCTTGAGTCCGTCGAACGTCTGCTTGACGTACCTTCCGGACTGCACCGGGAAGTCGTCGGGCGCGAGGATGTCCGTGGAAGCCGAAGGCTCGGACATCTGGACCAGGTCCGCTCCGGCGGCGACCAGGGCCTCGGCATACGCCTTGCAGTACGGTGCGACCGCTGAGACCCACTTCTCGGCCTGGGCCGGGTCGGTGAACACCGAGTACACGAGGTTCTCCGTGTTCAGCAGGTGGCCTGTGAGCGTGAACGGTCCGGTGTTCCCTCCGATGATGATGTAGTCCTCACCGTGGGTCTTCTTCATGATGCCCATGGCCTCCTGGGTCACCTTCACCCTTCCGGTGTTGAGGAAGGTGTCGATGTCCGGGAGGTTGTCGGGGGACTCGTATATCTGGTTGATCGGGTCGAACTTGTACGGGTGGCCCTTCAGCATGGGTGAGGACTTCGGTCCTCCCATGTCCATGGGGCATCCGAGGGCCTGAGCCTCCTGAGTGAGGCAGAATCCTGCCCTGACGGACTCGAGACCGAAGTAGTCGGCCTGTGCGCATGCCAGTGTGGCCATCTTCTGCGGGTCGGAGTGGGCCTCGGGCCAGGACGCTCCGCACGCCTGCATCATGTCGATTGTGTCGCATGTTGTGAACACCGCGACAGGGGGCCTGTCGAGAGGCTCCTGCTTGAGAGCGGACAGCACCCTGTCCCTGCAGCTCATTGTCATATTGTGTGTTCCTCCTCGATTGATCTTCGGACGTGATCGCGCACGTCCACGCATGCTGCCACCCCGGGGGCACATCCGGTGTCGTGGGGGAGAGGTCCTCCGGTCCGATACCGGACCGTTACTTCCGCCTCAAACAGGGGTGGTCGTTATCATTATGTTTTAAAGTGGAGTCCGATGGATTCCCTTTACCGCAGGAATTAGTATGCAGCTGAAGGATACATAATGGAAACTTCGAACATGTTCGGAACAGTCGAAAAGAAATCCCAGATATCAAACAACCCTATTTTAAATTTAACTGTGTAACAAAACTGACAACTTGTTGGATGTCATGTCCCATCAATCGGAACATTGCTCCAATTGAGATGCTGTACACAAAATCAGAAGGAAAATGGTTTGGAAAGGGGTTTAGACGGGACGCTGCCCGTCATGGTGACCGTGATCACTCCTCCGACTTGGCGGCCTTCTTGGCCTCGGCCTTCTCGACATCCGCCTTCTCCATGGACAGGAAGGCGCAGATGCATCCGATGACCATCAGGATGAACGCGATCATCCAGAGGGTCTGGTACTCCGCGAGCGTCTTGTCCACGACGATGAATCCGGCGATGGTCGTCAGGATGGCTCCTCCAGCGAAGGGGAAGAGGTTCAGGGCGGCGGTGGATGTTCCGGCCATGGCGATGGGGAACAGCTCCTTGATCTGGGCGTAGGACACGACGAAGAATCCGCCGAAGAATCCGAACAGGAAGTTGATGACGGCCTGGATTCCGAAGTTGTCCATCGCTTCGTTGCCTGCGGTGAGCCAGATGACGGCCCAGACGATGGTGTAGATGACCGTACCGATGATGATGACCTTCTTCCTCGATCCGAGGATCTTGTCAGACAGCCTTCCGGCGATCGGGCAGCCGAACACCATTCCGACTCCGACCATGGTGACCATGAGTCCCGCCTGGCCGGCGTCGAAGTTCTGGAATCCGTTCTGGTAGAACGCTCCCGCCTGGGATGCCTGCCAGAGCATGATGGTTCCGTAGATCATGAAGAACCAGATGGCCAGGGGCCAGAACTTGCGGCCGCTTGTGAACGTTGCCTTGAGGGCCTCGACGGTTCCCATCTTGGCGGATGTGGATTCCACGATGGGCTCCCCGGTCTCATCGGAGACGATCTCCTCGATACCGGGCCAGTCCTTCTCCGACGGGTGGTTCCTGACGAAGAACCAGCAGAGCAGGGCGATGACGGCGGTGATGACGGCGAGCACGATGTAGGTCATCTCGATTCCGAGACTGTCCATCATGATGACCATGGGGGTCGCGGCGGCGATTCCTCCGACGTTTCCGACCAGGAGCAGCACTCCGCTCATGGAGGCGAACTCGTTCTTCCTGAACCAGACGGCCAGGACCTTCATGATCGGGATGTAGACGACGGCGGCACCGATACCGATGATGAACTTACCCGCTATCATCAGGTTGAAGTTGCCGACCTGTGCGGACACCGCGCTCAGGATCGAACCGACGGCGATGAGGAACACGAAGATCGTGGCACACATCCTGGGTCCCCACTTGTCAGTGAGGATACCGCTGGGGATCTGCATCAGCGTATACGCGTACAGGTAGGCGGAGGCGAGAAGCGCGACAGACGCAGTGCCGACTCCGAAGAAGTCCTGCAGCTCTGTGGAGATCGCACCTCCGGTAGTTCTGTGGAAGTAGACGAAGAAATAGGCGATCGCCAGGACGATGAAGATCATCCACCTGTACGACAGCATCTTCTTCTTCTTTTCAGGATCAATGGTCATGTGAATCCTCCTCGAAACTGCGGTAAAGGGAGGTCCCGGACCACTTATGGACAAATACTGATTATGGGTATATGAACGGAAGTGCGAACATGTTCGATTCAGACGCGTCCAGGGGTCTCCGAGGACTTGTTGGTGGACATGTACAGCTCGAAGACGTTGCGCTCTGCCGCCCTGAGGGTGACGCACAGGGTGGACTTGGAGCATCCGAGGTTCGTGGCGAGCTCGTCCAGGCCTATGCGCTTCGGTATGTCGTAGTACCCCGCCTCCCAAGCCGCAGTGAAGTACAGGTCCTGCTTGGGGCTGAGGACGGGCAGCTCCTTGACAGCCTCACTCGAAAGCAGCTCGAAGTCATAGCCCTCCTCCCTCATCGTCTTCAGTAGGTCGTGTATCCTCCTGCTCGTGGGGCCGATGAGGGTCCATTCGATGAGGGAGTCCGTGCGCGGATACGCCGATGTGAGCATGCAGCCCGAACCGCTGACAACCTTCGCCAGAGGACAGGCGCGGTTCGTGACGAGCGCCAGGTACTGTCCCTGGCGAGACTTGATGAGTGAGCAGTCGCCCATGTCCGTTATGGTGTGCCCCGGCTCCAGGGAATCGGATGCGTCGGAGATCCTGAGGAGACTGCAGCCGGTGTGGTCGTCCTGCATGTTGCATGTGACGATCCTGACCGAGACCCCCTCGTCCCCTATCTTGACGGGGATGAAGCTGTGGCACGGAGGATGCCCCGCCGTGTGCAGTTTCTCTCTGTCGAGTAGGATGCGGCAACGATGCATGTGCCAAGAATATTACTCAGAGCTTAAATACATTGATAAAAGGGTTTATAAACGGAGGTAGATGGAGTTATTTAAAACGCAGACCTGCTGGCACATGCTCCCTCTTCCCATGGGATGTGACGATGTACGAAAACGTTTATCAATGCAGTTTATGATGCATGGTGCATGGACATACTGGGTGATTCGTTCTCAGGCTTCCCCTCCCAGGAGAAGGTGGCCAGGCTCCTGCTTCAGCAGGGGATGAGCGTGAAGGACGGGCATGCGTACTGTGGCGAGGTGGAGCAGGGGGACTCGGCCATAGGCCGTGCATGCGGAGTGGACCGCAGGGTCGTCAGATCCACCCTGGAGAAGATCTCCGCCACGCCGGAGCTGGACGCGAAGTTCTCCAAGCTGCGCTCCACCCTGTCCATGGTCGAGCTCGCTCCGGAGATCGGATGCTCGTCGATCGTGATCACCCCGACCGACGCGTCCATGCCCGGCATTCTGGCGGACATAACCGATGTGCTGTTCAGGGCAGGCGTCTCCGTCAGGCAGGCGATGGTCGACGATTCGGGTGACAAGGACTCGGCCGTCCTGCTCGTGGTGGCCTATGGGAGGATCCCTCCGGAATCGATCCCGATGCTGAAGGCCTGTCGTGGTGTGTCCAGCATCCTGATCAAGTGAATCCCGTCCAAGTTCCGACGACGGCTCGGAACGGACATCCCGGTGCGATGTCATCCGGCGGTGCCCGGGCGATCTCTGTAAAAATGGAAGGGGCCGGGCCTGAGCCCGGCTTTTAGTTTCAGTTGGCGATCTTCAGGTCCATGGTGTGCAGGACCTTGTTGGGGCAGACGCCCTCGCATCTCCTGCATGCCAGACCAGCGCACTTGTCGGACTCGATTTTTGCGCGGTACTGGGAGACGCCCTCCGGGACGATCTCGATGGCGTGCTCGGGGCACTCCTTCATGCACTTCTTGCATCCGATGCATCCCTCGACGATGCCGGTGACGATGGTTCCGCACTTGATGATCTTGACCTTGCACTTCTCGGTGTCCGGCAGGTCCCTGACGGCCAGGCGTGTGACGCTGATGTCCTCGGGCTTGGGGAGCTCCGGCAGGGGCTTCAGGTTGTACAGCTCCATCATGGGGTTGTACTGGTCCATGGGCATGCTGTTGCACCAGAGCGAGTACTCCACGGAGTAGATGTTCTTGAACACCTCGGAGGTGGCGAACATGCAGTGGGTGGCCCTGAGCTTCTTGGCGAACTCCTTCAGCTTCTCGAGGTCAACCTCTCCCAGGATGATCTTCCTGGCCATCGCGATAGATGTGTTACCGAACTGGATGATCTCCCTGGCTCCGGGTGTGACCATTCCGACCTCGACCGCCTTCTTGGCGTCGACGTAGAGTCCGGAGGCTCCGGACATGTATGCCTTCCTGACGTCATCGACCCAGAGGCCGGACTCCTCGAGCAGTGTGAGGAATCCTGCGCGGAGGGCTCCGATAGCCTTGCCCGCCTCCTCGACGTCCTTGCCTGTGATGGTGATGCCGTCCTGCAGGTGGAGCAGACCGTCGGGGGTGTTGATCTTCGGAGACTGGATGATCCCCTGCTTCAGACCGTTGGCCAGGGCGGCGATGACTCCGGTTCCGGTGATTCCCACCGCCTTTCCGTGCATCGGGCCCTCCTCGATGACATTCCCGGTCAGGGGGTCGATGAGGTCTCCCTCGATGGGGGCGATGGTGTCGTCGAGGACGTAGCATCTCCATCCCTTGTCGGTGATCTCGATCTCGCTCAGCGCGCCGGGGGCGGCGAGCATTCCGCGCTCGATCTCCTGACCCTCCAGGGCGGGACCTGCCGCACCGGCG
>CAZLMR010000020.1:0-11763 GCA_964560575.1 uncultured Methanomassiliicoccales archaeon
ACGGGCACACACCGCGCTTCTCGCAGTACCTGTCGAGGTCGTCGGAGGACGGGATGTTCTCCCTGCAGTACCTCTCGATATCGTCTATCTCGGTCTTTATGCGGTCGTAGAACCTGCATCCGCCGGCCTGTCCCTTCAGGCTCTTCCCCCTGCGGTCCTCGCACATCATCGACAGCACGTTGGATGGGATGCTCTCGAACCCGTTGGTCCCCCTGAATAGGGGGCACGACTTGTTCCTGCCCGTGAGCGCTATGCCGGACACCTTCCTGACCTTGGATATGGCGCGGAGCTCCTTCATCACCGCGTCGGTCTGGGTGATCGTGCGCACAACGTAGACGATCTTCTTCCCGGTGCCCTTCGCATGCTGAAGGGAGGCGGCCAGGGAGACGATGGTCTTCCCCGTCCCCGTGCCAGACTCGATGACGACGTGACGGCCCTCGTCGAGGAACGAGCGGATGTCGCTGATGATCTCCAGCTGGCATCCTCTCGGTTCATAGGGCATGTACGGAGCGTCCCTGATCTCGGTCTCGACGGTCCTGGGCTCCGGCGATCTACTGACAGGGGGCTCCGTTATGCTGGACTGGCTGCTGGTCACCAGGCCGTCGGCCGTGCGACCGCATCTGAGGCAGCGGTTCGATCCAGGCGCCAGCAGGCTCTTGCATCCGGGGCAGAACAGTCCTTGCATGCTCACCGCAAAACCGGTCTCGGTTATAAGCCTTCACGGGGGGTGGCTGTAAACCCCCGCGGGAAACCGAAAACCCCCGTTAACGCTCCGGTGCCCGGAGGAGGGGGCCATTCACAAGTATGATATCCCAGCCCGCCAATCATCCGTGCCGATGTGTGCCAAGGTACTCATACTGTCTGGCTCGCCCAGGAAGAACGGAAACACCGAGATCCTCTGCGACAGGTTCGCCGAGGGAGCGCGCGACGCAGGCCATCATGTGGAGATGGTCCGTGTCTGCGACAAGGACATCCACTACTGCACCGGTTGCGACTCCTGCGTCAAATCGGGAAGGTGCGTCTTCAGGGACGACATGGAGGAGATCAGGGACAGGATGATGGATTCGGACGTGATCGTGTTCGCATCCCCGGTGTACTTCTACACCATAAGCGCCCAGATCAAGACCCTCATCGACAGGATGGTCCCGTTCTATACCCAGCTCCATGACAAGAGCGTGTACATAATCGTCACCGCCGCCGATCCGGACCCGTCCATGCTCGAGCTCGCCGTCGAGAGCTTCAGGGGTCTCACCAGGGACTGCATGGAGGGAGCGATCGAGAAGGGCGTCATCAAGGCCACCGGCGTCTGGGAGAAGGGCGCCGTCGAGGGCACCGAGTTCCCCAAGATGGCATATCAGATGGGAAGATCCGTCGAGTGAGGACAGAGGGGGCACAGGGGACCTCCGGGTCCCATCCCCCTTTTAATCGATTATTCTGAAACCGGATTCGTCACCTTCAGCGTCGTAGCGGACGCCGCGGTCATCCAGAACCGCACGAACGGTCCCGATGTGGACACCGTTGCCGACGTTGAGGAACTGGTTCTCCACCACGGCGTTGCCGTCGTACTGGGCCGTCGGATGGAATCCCAAGGGGAGATGGGTCGTGGTAACCTGCATCGCGTAGATCCTGCCCTCCCTGTCGAAGATGGGACCTCCCGACTGTCCCTTGAGGCCTGGTGTGGAGGTCTCCACGTATAGCCTGTCGAACCTGCCGTCCTTGGTCTTCCCCTGGTTTATCGTGCGGGTGTGGATCCCGTCGTTGGGGAAGATGAAGTTGCGCGGATCGAACTTGGGGATCATGAACCCCTTCCTTTCCTCGTTGAAAGTGGATTTGATCCCGAGGAACGCGTAGCCCATGCGGCAGACGCTGGTGCCCACCCTCAGGTGGGCGGGATCCTTCAGCACCGGATATTCGCGGACCCAGTCGGGATTGAACGGTTCGAGCCTTCCGACGGCGATGTCTATCTGCCTGTTCACGTAGACGTTGTTCATCCTCACGCCGTCCCATCCCCACCAGAAGGAATGGTTGACTATGTACTCCGGGTCGGGCTTGACCTCCATCGGCGGGGCGCCCGGGAGCGAGCGGCGGGACTCGTTCAGAGAGGCGATCTCCCTCATCTTGTTCTGGTCGGTCTGGAACCTCTGCAGTGAATCGAACAGGTGTCCGGCCGTGATGGCCCAGCCCTCGCGGTTGAGGATGATGAACGTGCCGCACTCGGTCCTTACCTCCCCGTTCTGGAGACGGGTGGAAACCACCACCGGTTTGGTGAACTCTGTGACCTTCATGCAGGCGTCTGCGAACATGGACCGGACATCGGGTATTCCCTATATAACAGGGGTCAGTCGTCCGGGAACGCTTCCGAGTAGAGGCGGTCCATCTCGGGGAGGTGTGTCACGAACCCCACCGGTATGCGCATGCCGGTCGCCTCCATGACCTTCCTGGCCCCTTCCTCGCCGAATGCCCCGCACAGCTCTATGCATCCGATGCCGTCGGATGCGAGTGCGATTGCTTCGGAGCAGCCCTCTGTGATGTTGCGCACACCGATGAAGACGCTGTCCCCACCGCGGACCGAAGTCCTTTCGATGGCGGGCAGGTCCGGGCAGATGAAGATGAATGCGAATCTCATGGGGTGCGGCATCAGGCCACATGGTTCTTCATCGTTTTCATTCTACGGACCGTAGGAACGTACTCCTAAAATAATGGGGCGCAGTTCGTCATTCGGTCGCGATGATATCCAAGGAGGTTCAGTACAGGATTTACGCAGGCACCCGTAAGGACGACTACACCGGCTGGGAGAAGGTGGATGTCGATCCTGACCAGTCGGAGGACATCGATTTCTGGTCCCTGAATCTGGGTAACGGGTACTTCCTTGACAGGGTGACCAAGCAGGTGAAGGGATTTCTGGGGACGAGGAAGGTCAAGTTCAACAGCATCCGCAGGGACCGCACAGTCGAGGACCCCGACGGGGAGTACAGGGACATGGACCTGAACATACTCTTCGATGTGGAGATCAAGGTCTCCAACGACGCGATAAAGTTCGACGGGAAGAACAACTCGTTCATCCTGCTGTCGAGGGAACCGGTCGACTGGGACGGGTTCTCCGAGGGGATCCCCAAGTTCGAGGATCCGGAGGACGAGAAGAACTACGCGAGCTTCTACTCCTGACGCAGTATAAGGTTTAGCGAGCGTCGTCAGGTGCGCTTGTCTTAAAGCCCCATCCGCCGAATCGGCAGGCATGGACGGCGAAGAGGTCTCCGGGTTCCTGATCGAGTCTACCAACCAGGTCTACCAGTACGTCACAGACATGCAGTACGCGACGGATCCGCCGCTCGGCGTGTCGGTAACCGAGGTCTCCAGGTACGACATAGGAGGAGACTATGCCGTCCTCCATCTGTCCGGCCCGGTACCCGACATCACCGGTCTCATGCTGATGGTGGGTGACATGCTGATTCAGGAGTCCGAGGCTGGCTTCGAACGCTACGACGAGATCTCCAGGACCGTCGTCGTCCGTCCGGGCAGGGACGTGCTTGCCGAGATGTCCTCGCATGAGGCTAGGGTCCGTCTCCTCTCCGACATGAGATTCATCATCTCGGCGGTCGGGGACTTCTACAGGCGCTACGGGAGCCTGCTGACGCTCCCCTCGATCGATCCGGTGTCGGTGGACCCTGTTTTCCCGGATGGGAGGGAGCCGAGCGAGAGGCAGGTCGAAGCCGTCCACGGCATACTCTCCAGCAGGATGTCCTACGTCTGGGGCGCACCGGGCACCGGGAAGACGCAGTTCGTCCTGGCAACATGCATCAGGGCATGCATAGGTGCAGGCAGGAGGGTCGCGGTTTTCGCCCCGACGAACAACTCCGTCGAGCAGGTGCTGAGAGGCATCATCAGCGCGCTGCCGTCCGATGACCCCATACTCAAGGGGACGATTCGTCTGGGGGTGCCGACTAGGAGGTTCCTCGTAGAATATCCTGAGATGTGCGAGGATCGCCAGGCCCAGAGGCGCATCGGATCCTGCATGAAGGTGATGGACTGTCTCGAGGAGGTGATGTACGAGCGCTCCTGCGACCAGCTGGAATGGGAGCTGGAGGAGCTCCTCCGCGATGCGGTCTCCCGGAGGGAGGATGACCGCGGGAGGGTGATGCTCAGGGACCATCCGGACCTCCGGGAGGATTTCTCCGGGATCGTCCCCCTCCTCATGTCCAGGCCGGTGACCCGCGACATCGCCGTCCGTTCGGACAACACAGACTTCAGGTCGGTCATGGAATCGGTCATACAGGCGCTCTACGACAGGGAGCGTCCGGCCGCCGACATCGACGAGTACTCAGAATGGACGGACGAGGACATAATGGCCGCTCTCTTCGAGTCCAGGCATGAGCTGGAGTCACTATTGGATCTCGATACGGGTACCCGTCTGGAGAAGGCGTCCCTGATCGTTGCGACGCCCCACCAGTTCATCTCCCGCTTCCGTCCCAGGGGTTCGGATGACGACGGACGCATGGAGCTGGATGTGGACCACATCTTCCTCGACGAGGCCGGATACTGCGGTCTGATGCAGGCTGCATCCCTGTTCACGAACGGTGTCCCGGTCACGATGCTCGGGGACCATCGGCAGCTCCCTCCGGTGTCGGAGCTGGATGACGAGGTCCTCAAGTCGGCGGCGGAGAGGGGCGGGCGCCTTGGTTATGCGTTCCTCTGGAACATGTCCTCGCTGTACTGCGAGGCATTGCTTACAGGAGGGCCCGGTGTCCTCTCAGGGATGTACGTCGGCTCGCAGGAACCCGTCTTCCGTATGACTGTAAAGGCGGATCTCAACGAATCCCATCGCTTCGCCTCCAACCTCGCCGGTATACTCGACCGCTACGTCTACCGCAACGGCATGACCGGCTCCTCAGAAGGAGGGGACCTCAGGATAATGTGCATAGATGCGGTGTGCGGGTCGAGGGATGGCAGGGAGAACAGGGCCGAGGCTGAAGCCATACGCATGTTCCTCCGCGAGGAGAGTCCGGACCCGTCCAAGATTGTTGTCCTGACCCCCTACTCCGTCCAGCTAGCTCTTATCAAGAGGATGGTGGGCGGCAGATACAGGGATTCTGCGATGACTGTCCACGGGTCGCAGGGGAGGGAATGGGACACGGTCATCCTTAGCGTCGCGGACAACGGGGTCCTGTCCCGTGATGTCCCGTTCAGATTCACCAGTTCGTCAACGGACATCGGGATGAGGGTGATCAACACGGCGGTTTCGAGGGCCAAGAGAAGGCTGATCCTCGTGTGCGACAGGGAGTTCTGGCTGCAGAGGGAGGATGAGCTGATTGGAGGGGTCCTCCGGGAGGTCGCCCCGGAGGATGTTTGGAATTTCAACCGTCAATGCCCAGACGGCTCATGATCAGACCCAGGTCCCCTCTTAGGTCTGATATCTCGGCCTTAAGCTCGGACACCTGTCTGCTCAGGGTGCGGTTCTCCTCCTCGAGGCGCTGCATCCTGGCGGACAGGTCGTCGGAGGCATCGGGACCCTCATCGGATTCTGCCTTGAGCTCCTTCACCCTCTCTACCAGAGTGTCCCTCCTGGATCTGAGGGAGGATGCCATCATGGACAGCTTCTGCTTCTCGGATTCGTCGTTGTTCATGTCGGCTCTTAGCATCTTGATCTCGATGCCCATGAGCTCGTCGGTGACGGACTCGATCTCCTCCGTGAGCTCGTCGATGTCCTCTGCTGGACGGACGACCGCTCTCTCCTTGACGTCCGCGGACCTGTTCCCTGCGGCGATGAAGGAGTCCTCTATCTCCCTCTTCCTGCTGAGAAGGGTACCGATCTTCGATTCTATGCCAAGGACCTCATCAGCCTTCTTGGCCGCCTCGAGGGGATCCAGGGGCATGACGTCCCTGACCCTGTCCAACTCCCTGCGGAGCCTGCCGACCTCTGACTCTATGAAACCCAGCTCGCGCTCGAACCTGTCGTCGGTCATGTTCAGTCCTTCTTCTTTTTCTTCTTCTTGCCCTTGGACTTGTCCTTGGCCTCGGCCGCGACCGTCTTGTACATGTCGTACAGGTAGTCGTCGTAGAATATCAGCTCGCCCAGGGCCTCCAGTGCGTAGGGGTCATCCAGCAGGAACTTGACCATCTTCTTGGATCTGAGCGTGTTCTCCCCGATGTCGTGGCACATCATCTCGACGACCTCGTCGCAGTACTCTGCGCGGACCTCATCAGCCTCCAGCTCGTTCTCGAGGTCGTCGGCGGAGAGCCCTGATATGTACTGGTCGTACTTGACGGGGCATTCGACGGTGTTCTCTGCGTCGAGGTCGAGCCCCTCCAGCAGCGAGTCGTCGTCAGTCATGTCCGCGAGAACGGTGATGTAGGCGGTGGTATCGGCCTTCAGGTAGTCGATGAGCTCCTGCGTCTCCCTGATCCTGTCCTCGTTCCTGAAGCGCCTGATGCGTTTCTCGAGCTCTGCCACTTCCGCGCGCTTCCTGTCGATCGCCTTGCGAATGATCTCGACGGCCTCGTCGATGGTGTACTCCACATCCATGGTAATCATCAACGTATTCATGTGCAACCATTATAAATGGGATGGACAGAAGCTTCGGTGCCTCGAACTAAGCTGTGGATGATTAACGAATCATCTGATTTTTCGCATCCAACTATTTATTACTGTTGCGGTCTATCATCCAGCAGATCGGATGAATTCTCTGAGGAACCGCACCGTCGAGGAGCTTGAGGGTCTCAGCGAACGCGGGGATGCCAACGCTCAGTACGAACTTGGGAGACGCTATTACGATGGTGACGGCGTGGAAAAGGATTACGGCAAGGCCGTCCCACTGATCAAATCCGCCGCACAGGCAGGGATCGCCGCCGCCCAGTGCACCTTCGGATACATGTGCTGCTACGGCATCGGAGTGCCCCAGGACTGCGTCGCAGCCATCAAATGGTACAGGCATGCCGCGGACCAGGGATATGCCGAGGCTCAGTACGATCTCGGGTATCTCTGCGACACCGGGCAGGGCATAAGGGTCAACAAGATGGAGGCCGCCAAATGGTACTACCTGGCCTCGAACAAGGGGCATCCCGGGGCCCAGTGCAATCTGGCGAACCTCTACTTCCACGGGTCCGGGGTCAGGCTCGACAAGGACGAGGCCATCAGGCTCTACCATCTCGCGGCGGAGAAGGGCAACGTGGAGGCGCTGTTCAATCTGGGCAGGATCTACGAGACCGGTGACGGCGTCGAGAGGAACGATGAGACCGCTGTCGAATTCTACCGTCTCGCCGCGATGACCGGCGATGCGAACTCCCTCTACACCTTGGGGATAAGGCACCTTTCGGGCAACGGTGTCCGTCTGGACACGGTCAAGGCCACCAGGATGCTGGAGGCCTCCGCCCGTAAGGGCAACGTGGAGGCGATATTCGTCATGGGTTCCCTGTACTACAGCGGGACGGGTGTCGACCGCGATCCGAGGAGGGCGGCCATGTACTTCACGGCGGGCATGCGCAGATGGCATCCCGCATCGATTTATCACCTGGGACTCCTCTACATAAAAGGCGAGGGGGTCGAGCAGGACGAGCACCGCGGGGTCGGGCTCGTGAAGTTGGCCGCGGAGATGGGAGAGCCTGAGGCCATCGCCATGCTCGCGGCCAACGAATGAGTTCACCACTTGTGGTCGTGTGCGATGAACTGCAGCTTGGCTCCGCAGAACGGGCAGCTGTAGAGGACCGCATCCATGCCGTCCTTGTCCTCTCCGAGGAGTGCCGGACCTTGCATGGTCTCTGTGAACACTATGTTCTGTTCGAGGAGCTCGTCGAGCATGCGCTTGCAGCAGGCCGCCTCCACGTCGACGTCCGAGACCATGAGCTTGAGGAGCGGCCTCGCGCGGAGGTTCCTGTTCCTCTCCTCGGTGAGGATCCTGTCGATCCTGTCTGCGTCGACCTCGGCTCCGGGGAATCCCATGGAAGCCGCATACGCCAGCATCCTGACGGCCTTCTGGAGGTCCAGCGGCACCCCGATGCCCTTTTCGTACATCAGTCCGAGGTGGTAGAGCGCACCAGGGTCTAGGTTGTCCGCCGCCTCGCTCAGCAGCTGGACTCCACGGGGGATGTCGGGTTCGGTCCCCTCTCCGGAAACCAGCATTATGCCGAGCTCCCTCTTGGCGGGAACCACGTTCTGCGCTGCCGCCCTGGACATCCATTCGAACGCCTTGGCGGCATCCTTGGGCTCATCGTTCCCGTAGACGTAGATGAGTCCGAGCTGGTACTGTGCTTCCGCGTCGCCTTCCTCGGCGGCCTTCCTGAGAGCTTCCGAACTGGCCATTGTATCGTCGTCGTGAACGTCGAACCTGTTTAAGTGGATACCGAATCAACCTATGACGGATCCCAGGGTGCCCAGCATCTCGGCGGCCTCCTCGATGCCGTTGTCCTCGGCCATCTTGAGCCACTTCCTTGCCTCCTCATCGCTCCTTTCGGTTCCGATGCCCCTCATGTAGCAGTATCCGACCATCTGCATGGCTGTCGGCACGCCCTCCATGGCCGCCTTCAGGAACCATTCGAAGGATTCCTCGGAACGCGGCGGATCGGATTCCGACATGAGGTATCCGAGCCTCTCCATGGCGAAGGCGTCCCCCTGTTCGGCTCCCATCCTGTACCATCTCTCCGCCTCGGACGGGTCGGCCCTGGTGCCGTTCCCGAACTCGCTGCATATCCCCGCCTGGAACATGGCGTTGACGTTGCCCGCTCTGGCCGCGGTGCAGTACATCTTGAATGCCTTGGCCTGGTCCTGCGGCACTCCGAGCCCCTCCTGGAAAAGATAGGCCAGCGAGGTCCTTGCCTCCTGGTTCCCCTGGTTGGCGGCGAGCCTGAAGTATCTGGCGGCCTCCGCATAGTCCTGGGGGACCGACACGCCGTCCATGTAGGCCAGGCCAGCGTAAAGCTGGGCGTCGGGTATGCCGTCCTTTGCCGCCTCGATCGCATAACCTGCCGCCTTCACGCTGTCGATGCCGCAGTATTCGCCCTGCATGAACAGCCTCACCATCAGGGCCATCGCCTCCGTCTGTCCGGCCGCCACCGCCTTCTCGAGCAGGTCGTAGCCCACATCCTCGTTCTGTTCGACGTCCCATCCGAAGAGATACGCTATGGACAGAGCATACAGTCCGTCCGGATCGTTGTTCTTCGCGAGGTCCCTGACCTCGTCGATGCTGAGCTCGACCTGTCCGTCCGGTCCATGGAAGACGAAACCCCTCTCATCGGTCATGGCCACATGAACGGGGTGGTCTCTGATAACCTGTGTGGTCCCATGAGTGAGTCGACGGCCGTCACTCACTGGGGGCGGGCCACGATACGTCCACCCCGATAGCCGAAAGGGTCTCGGCGGCTCTTCCGAGAAGCTCCCCTCTGACGAGGACGTAGTCGGTGTCGAACGTGGACATGACGAACACCGGGATCCCCTCATCCGCCAGCGCGGACGATATCCGGGACACGATCCCGACGAGTGAGAAGTCCAGCTGACCGCAGACCCTGAGCGCCCGCCATCCGTCCGCCCTCTCCAGGGTGTTGGACGGGACGTCCCCCTCGTGACACACCAGCGACCTTTCCCCGTCGGTCCTGGCCGTGAACGTGAAGGGCCTGTCCGGATCGACCCCTGCGAGGTCCGCCACCTTGCAGACCGAAAAACGTGTCGGAAGGACCTCCATCCTCATGTCCGCCCCTCACATGCTCCCGAGTTTCCTGAGGACCGTCTCGGACTCCCTCCAACCAGGGTAGGACCTCTCCCACGATCTGAACTCCGCATCATGGACCCTGTGCGACGGGCGGTACCCCTGTCTCAGATGGAGGCATTCATGGTAGACCACGTAGTCCCTCACATGGTCGGGGATGTCATCAGAATCGAGTCTGGACGATATGCCGACGACCCTGAACATTGTGCTGCAGAATCCGACCCTGCGCACGCTGTCCCTGCGGGTCCAGGAGATGTAGGAGTTCTCTATGTCGGACTCGCTGAGCAGACTGGAGTCCATGAGTCTCTGGACCGAGTCGTACAGGTACGCGACCTCCCCGTTCGCGGTGCGTGTCAGGTTCCTGCTCCTCGAGATGTATGCGGGGCGGTGGTCCACGATGAACTGGTCGGAACGGACGTGGTCCAGGTACGATCCCGGCTCCTGGCATCTCTAGCCCTTGGCCTTCCTGCAGACCATGTCGCAGAAGTCCGAGAGCACCTGGTCCGGCGCGTCGGCCAGGTAGTCCGAGATCTGGATCTCTATCCTCCCGCCGTAGACCTTCCAGCTGTATCCGAACTCCTTGCGGGCCACGAACTCGCCAGCGGATTCCCTGAAGTACGGCCTGCAGGCCGCAAGGGCGCAGTCAGGAATGGCGACCATCCCTGCTCCTCCCCGTGACGATCTCCTTCTGCCTCTGCCTCTTCTGGATGGACCTCTCCACACGGATGTCGCGACCGCGCCTGTCCATGGATGTGCGGTACATCGCGGTGGAATAGGATGACGGGGTGGGGGTGAAGACCTGGACCTGCTCCGGATGTATGCGGAGCGTGTTCCTGCAGTAGGAGGCGAGCTCCCGCATGTGGTCCTCCGTGCACCCGGGATGAGCCGCCATGAAGTAGTACGTGAGGTACTCATCCTTCCCGCATCTGGAGAGGGACTCCGAGAACATCGAACGGAACTCCTCCAGCGTCCTCCTGCCCGGTTTTCCCATTAGCCTGAGGACGTCTTCGCTCACGTGCTCCGGGGCGACCTTCATCTGCCCGGACACATGGTCGGCCACGATGTCGTCCAGATACTCCTGTCCGTGATTCCTGTCCGCTACGATCATGTCGTAGCGTATCCCCGAGTTGACGAACACCCTGCGCACCCCCGGGATCGCGGAGATGTCCCTGAGCAGCGCGATCTGGCGTGAATGGTCTATGGGCAGATTGGGGCACGGTTTGGAACCTAGGCACCTCCTATCTGTGCATCTTCCCCTTTCGGTCTTCCGGGGGCATTCAATGCCGTACATGTTGGCAGTGGGCCCGCCGACGTCCTTTATCACGCCGTTGAATCCCGGCCTCGATGCGATCCTCCTCGCCTCGCGAAGTATGGCGGCCTCGGACCTGGAGACGACCGTGGTCCCCTGATGCAGGGCTATGGAGCAGAACGAGCAGTCGCCGTAGCAGCCGCGGTGTGTGGTTATGGAGTTCGACACGGTGTCCATGGCCCTGACGTGCCCCTGCTTCGCGTAGTACGGATGCACGGCATCCTCGAAGTCGGA
Source organism: uncultured Methanomassiliicoccales archaeon (assembly GCA_964560575.1). Classification (GTDB taxonomy): domain Archaea; phylum Thermoplasmatota; class Thermoplasmata; order Methanomassiliicoccales; family Methanomethylophilaceae; genus Methanoprimaticola. The sequence goes on from CAZLMR010000020.1 coordinate 11,236, forward strand.
GCCGTAGAGGGCGTCCAGCTCCTCCGTAGTCAGAGGCCTCTGCGGGGGGTTCTGGATAAGGAACCGGTCACCGTGTCTCTGGGCCAGGCCCCTGGCGGTCACCGGGTCGCCGTTGTCGCTGAACAGACGGAACGCGTCCATGAACGCGTCGCGGTCGTCCCGGCAAGCCTCGTAAGAGGGCATCTCTACGAACCCTTCGGGTACCGAGGTCGACGGGTAGCATACCCCCCTGACGTCGCTCCATCCGACACCTCTGCGTATCCTGTCGGCCAGCTCCAACGTGGCGAGCTCGGTCATGCCGTAGACGATCCCGTCCGCCTTGGCATCGAACAGCACGGACCTCCTGACCGAATCGGACCAGAAGTCATAGTGCGCGATGCGTCTGAGGCTGGCCTCTATCCCCGCCAGGAACACAGGCCTCCCCTTGACGTGTCTCTTGATCAAGTTGGTGTACGCGATCGTGGCCCTGTCCGGTCTCCTGTCGTTAACGCCGCCGGGTGTGAAGTCGTCCTCCTTGCGGAACTTCCT
>CAZLMR010000021.1:0-11735 GCA_964560575.1 uncultured Methanomassiliicoccales archaeon
GAAGTCCGGACTGCACTCCGTGAACTGCAACACCGGACACGAGTGCCACCTGGACGCCAACCTTGTCAAGAAGACCCTGGCCGACATCAACCTGGATGACTACGATGTCATCTTCATCGAGAACGTGGGCACCCTCGTGTTCCCCGTGGACTTCCCCCTCGGATCCGACTACAGGGTTGTCGTCATCTCCACCACCGAGGGCGACGACATGGTCAGGAAGCACCACGACATCTTCATCCACTCCGACGTGGCGGTCCTGAACAAGATCGACATCGCCGACGCCGTCGATGTGGACCCCGAGGTCATAGCCAGGGACTACAACAAGCTGATGGGCGGCACAAAGAACATCTACAAATGCAGCGTTAAGAAGGAGCAGGGGCTTGACGAGATCCTCGCGGCCCTCAAGCTCTGAAGGTGTCAATATGAAGGTCCTCGCCGTGGGCGGAGGGGGCAGGGAGCATGCCGCCGTGGAGGCGCTGTCCCGCTCCGGCTCCGAGATTTACGCAGTGATGAAGAATGCCAACCCTGGCATCATCGCCAGGTCGAAGGAGCATCTGCTCTGCGACGAGAAGGATGTTGACAAGGTCGTCGCATTCGCCAAGGAGAAAGGGGTCGAACTGGCCTTCGTCGGACCAGAGGCCCCTCTTGAGAAGGGCATCGTCGACGCCCTCGAGGCCGAGGGCATCCCCTGCGCCGCCCCCACCAAGGCCGCGGCGAGGATTGAGACGTCCAAAACGTTCATGAGGGAGCTCGTCGAGAAGCACGGCATCGCCGGGAACCTCGGGTTCGCCCACTTCGACAACGCGCAGGATGCCGAGGCGTATCTGAAGACGATCGACCATGAGATCGTCGTCAAACCGGTCGGACTCACCGGCGGGAAGGGCGTGAAGGTCCAGGGAGAGCATCTGCACTCCTTCGAGGACACCATGGAGTACATCAACGAGATCTTCGACCAGAACATCGGCGGAGCCGGTGTGATCCTCGAGGAGAAGGCCGTCGGCGAGGAATTCACCCAGATGGTCTTTGTTGACGGGAAGCGCATCGTGCCCCTCCCGCTGGTCCAGGACCACAAACGTGCCTACGAGGGCGATGTGGGACCAAACACCGGGGGCATGGGATCCTACACCGATGCCGACCATCTCCTGCCGTTCATCACACAGGAGGAGAGGGAACAGGCGCTCGCCATCCTCCAGTCCATCGTCGATGCCATGGCCGAGGAGGGCTGCCCCTACAGGGGTACCATGTACGGCCAGTTCATGCTCACCGTGAAGGGACCGAAGATCATCGAGATCAACGCAAGGTTCGGGGACCCCGAGGCCATGAACGTGCTGTCCCTGATCGGTGACGACTTCGAGGACGTCTGTCGCATGATGGCCACCGGGACCCTCGACAGGGACGTGGCCTTCGCCAGGAAGGCGACCGTCTGCAAATACGTCGTCCCCAGGGGATACGGGGTCAAATCCGAGTCGGGACACGAGATCTCCGTGGATGAGGACGCCGTGAGAGCGAGCGGATCCGTCGTGTACTACGCCAACGTGGACATGAAGGACGGGAAGCTCGTGACCGGCACATCCAGGTCCCTGGGCGTGGTGGGCATAGCCGACACTCTGGAGGAGGCCGAGCAGAACTGCGAGGCCGCTCTGAAGCATGTCAGGTGCGACGCCATGGCCGTCCGTCACGACATCGGGACCCGCGCGCTGGTCCAGCGCAGGGTCGACCACATGAGGGAACTCCGTTCCGCATGAGACGCATAGCTGTGAGGTTCGCCTATCTCGGCGATGGATTCTCCGGCTCGCAGATACAGCCGGGGGTCAGGACCGTGGAGGGCGAGATGAGGTCGACCCTGCTAAGGGTCTGCCATCTGGAAGGGGACAACCTCGACCTCCGCATATCCAGCCGCACGGACAGGGGCGTCAACGCACTGGGGAACGTCGCCGCGTTCAACACCGGATTCGACGACCCGGAGGCGCTCCTCCGTGCGCTCAACGCCGTCTCGGATGGCGTGTTCTACACGGCATACGCATGGGTTGACAGCTCGTTCAACCCCCGCCACGCCGCGTCACGCGGATACAGGTACGTCCTTCCGTCCAAGGGATTGGACATCGGTAGGGCGAGGGAATGCGCGGATCTGTTCGTGGGCGAGCATGACTTCGTCAGATTCTGCCGCCCCGATGGGAAGCCCACGGTCGTCACGATCGACTCCATAGACGTGACGAGCGAGGGCGACCGCATCGTCCTCACCTACAGGGCCAGGTACTTCCTCTGGAACATGGTAAGGAGGACGGCATCGGCCATCGCAGAGGTGGCTTCGGGACACATGGACGTCTCGGATGTCCAGAGGGCGCTGGATGGGGAGGATGTCAACTTCGGTGTGTCCAGAGCCGATGCCCTGACACTCATGGACGTGTCCTACGACGACGTGACGTTCACACCATGCATGAATCATGTCTTGTCCTCCAAGACGGACGACCTCGCTTTCACCGAGGGATTGAAACTGGACTTCTACTCCTCCCTCCAACTTTTATGACGGTCGTACAATGACCGTCTATGGAAGGCTTCGCTGACGACGTGCACAGGGCTGCAGATGCCCTGGAGAGGACAGAGAGGGAAAGGGACAGGGCGATCACGGAATCCCGCAGGATCATAAGGCTCAGCAAGAGGACCATCCACGCGATACACACCGGCGAGGACCCGTCCGATGCCGCCTCGGAACTCCAAGATGCCATGGATGGGCTGATGTCCTCGGTCGATCCCGACGTCCTGCACACACAGGTCATCGCGGATGCCGCCATGGAGTTCGCGGAGGCCATGATCCTGAAGGGCATAGTCCAGGAGGGACGCGTCCCCTCGGCCGAAGAGCTCGGCATACAGCCGTCATCATGGGTCCTGGGACTGGGAGACAGCATAGGGGAACTCAGACGGCTGGTGACGTCCTGTCTGATGGATGGGGACATGGAGGGCGCTAACCGCCACTTCTCGGTCATGGAGGAGATAAGCGGCGAGTTCATGCAGCTGGATGTCCCCGATGCAGTCGCCCCTGTGAGGAGGAAGCAGGACATCGCACGCGGGATCATGGACCGCACTAGATCGGACATGACCACCGCGTCCATCATGGACCGTGTCGGAAAACTCTGAGAAAACGGTTTGAAGGTGGAGGGTCCGGATGGACCCTCCGTTTTACTTTTTAGGTTTCAGCGCCTGGACTTGGGCTTTCCGTAGTTCTTCACGGGCTTGCGGTAGACCCAGACCATGACCAGGACCAGCAGGATGATGACGACCACGAGCAGGACGATGACCCAGGTGTAGTCGTTGTCACCGATGTAGAACGTGTGAGTCTCACCGAGTCCGGTGATCTCGACCATGTTCCCACCGTCTGCGGCCTCGACACGGAACGTGTGGGTTCCGTAGCCGGCATCGGTGATCCAGTCATACTCGATGGTGGTCGTTCCATTGGCCTCAAGGTCCACGGTGGTGAAGCTGTCCTCGATCCTCTCTCCGTCCACGTAGAAGTAGACGCCGTATCCCTGCAGAGGCTCGCTGGAGTTGTTGGACAGGGTCACGGAGAGGGTGATGGGCTCGACGACAGTGATGTCGTACTCCAGGGTGGTGGGGTCGATCTCGAGGTCCTCCGTGGTCTCGTTTCCATCCTCGTCGGTGGAGGTGTAGGTCGCATCGACCGTGATCTCGACCTGCAGGGTGTACCTGCCGGCGGTGTCGGGAGCGGAGACGGTCAGGGTCTGAGCGGTTCCGCTCTCGAGGTCGCCGGAGCTGGGGCTGACACCGTTGCTGACGGTCTCGCCGGAGCTGTCGACCAGCTTGGCATCGTAGGAGATGGCCATGCTGAGGTTGGGATACTCGGTGGAGTCGTAGTCGTCGTTGGTGTAGATCACCTGGAAGTCGGCATCTTCGCCGACCCCGATGACATTGGTCTCACCGTCGATGTTCGCGTACTCCGCGTCCACTCCCTGGAGGGGAACGAGGCAGAGGGCGAACACCGCCATGATGGCGATTGCTGCTGTTACTGTCTTCATCTGCGTGAGAACACCCCCCTCTTGCTGGCGAGCCAGAAGACCGCCACGAGCATCAGGAGAATAACCGCCACGAGGAACCAGATTCCGACGGGGAGTCCGGACCTCTCGTCGAGCGCGTCTCCACCGGAGACGAACATGTCGTCGGTGCTGACGTCGACGTTGCCGGCGGAGAGGGACAGGGACTGGCTCTGTCCTCCGACATTGACGTTGGCTGTGATGGAGGGAACGGAGGAGGACTCCTGTCCGGGCTGCTCAAGCATCAGCTTCACGTAGAACACACTGGTCTGGAGACCGGGTGCGCTGAAGGTGGAGCCGTTCTCGGCGATGATCGCTCCGCTCTCATCCATGATCGCGACGGTCCATCCAGCGGGGACGTTGGGGACGTCGATGACCACGTCGTGTGTGTACACGTTGTTGTTGACAACGGTGATCGCGTACAGATACTGGTATGCGGAGACCATGTTGCTGGCGGCCCTGTCGTCGTCACCGGCCTTGAGGATCTCGATGTCGACGGCTCCGGAGGTGTCTCCACCCTCGGTGACATCCAGGGTCTGGCTGTCGGTTCCGTTGATGTCCTGCACGGTCAGCGTCATTCCGTCGGATCCGGGGGCGACACGGTTGGCGTCGTAGGTTCCGTTGACGGTAATGATCGCCTGGCCTCCAGCGGGGACGTTGATGCTGTACGCGCGGTCCAGGGACAGGTCGGCACCGCTGGTGACCAGGTAGGTGATCTCCCTGTCGGTGTTGTTGGTGATGGACACATCGATGCCGGCGACGCCGTTGGCGAAGACCGCACCGAGGATCTCGGCTGTGAATCCGGGCTGCTCGGCATCCTCGTCGACGGGAGCGTCACCGGTCAGGACCGAGATGTTGCGGGTCTGGGCGGTGGCGGTGCCGTCGGTCTCGTTCAGAGCGAGTCCGGTGAACTATCCGGTGGCGTAGTAGTACACATCCTCGGAGTCGATGGTGGCGCTGACCTCCACGGAGACCTCCACGGAGGAGACGTCCGCGGGCAGGGTGAGCGTGTAGCTTCCGCCTGTGACGTCGAAGTCGTGCTGCACGGCCATGTTCCTGTACTGGTAGGAGACGGTGATGGTTCCGTCCGCGACCGTTCCGACGTATCCGTTTACCTGCATCCTGTGCTGGGAGGCGGTCATGTCGATGGTGTAGCTGTCGGTGGTCTCTCCGGTCAGGTCGAGGTATCCGTAGGCGATGTTGCCGTGTCCGTCGGAGTTGGTGTTGGTGGATGTGAGGTAGTACTCGTATCCGACCTCGAAGTAGTATCCGCCGTCGTACCTGTGGTAGGATCCGTCGGTGGTGGACACGGAGAGGATGTCGCTCTCCGCACGGGTGACCTCGACTGTGACGACATCCTCGACACCGTCGAGTCCGTAGAACTCGGTGGTTCCGGGATAGAGGTACAGGGTTCCGTTGAAGTAGTGTCCGGTGGACCCGTCGATCGTGACCTCATAGGATCCGGGGCGGAGCTCGTAGGTCTGACCGGCGGTCAGGGTCTCCTCCTGTCCCTCGTCGTCCTCGTGGTAGAGGATCTCCATGTCGTAGGGGGCGGTGACGGACTGCGTCTTCACGTAGTCGGTCTGATCCTCGTCCTCGGAGTCGTAGATGTAGATCCTCTCGGTCTGGGTGCTGTTGCTCGTGCCGGAGGACACGTCCCTGGACAGTCCGGTGCAGTGGAAAGCGTCGTTGTCCAGTGTTCCCTCGGTGTTGTTGAGCGAGATGGTGGCCTCGATGTTGTCGGGGATGTAGAAGTTCACGACACCGCTGGTGTTGGTCATTCCGTAGAGCACGTAGTCGACGTCGTTGTATGTGAACTCGATGATTCCCAGGACGAAGGGCAGGTAGGGGTCGGTGCTGCTGATACCGTTCTCGTACTTGAAGGTGGATCCGATCCTCCTTCCGTCGTCGAGATCGATCTCTCCGAGGTCTGTGTCGCCGTTGATGGTGGCGCTGCCGATGTAGGCCATGTTGCTGCCGTTGTTGGCGGCGACGGTGTAGCTGCCGGTGGAGGGCACGAGGACGGTGAAGTTGCCCTCGGAGTCGGTATTGACCGTGTAGTACTCTCCGCTGGAGCTGATGAGCTGGACGGTTCCCTCCTCGCCGTTGCTTCCGTCCATGAGCTGTCCGGTCACGGTTGCGGCGGCTCCCCTCTGGAGGGTCACGCTGTCCCCGCCAGTGTAGACGCCGTGGTACAGATCGTTTCCGGACACTCCGAAGACGGTGTAGTGCATGGCATCGGTGGCGAGTCCGACGGGCACATCGAACATCACGGTGCCGTCGATCTCGTAGGAGACGGTGCTGAAGCTTCCGGCGGACACGGTGAGGATTCCGTCGAAGGCTCCGACCTCGACGGTCTGGGCCTCGTAGGCGGTGACCGTGGCGGTCCTGTTGCTGCTGGTGATGTTGGAGGTGCTGCTGTACATTGAGACGTAGCCCTGACCCATGGAGAGGTTGTACTGTCCGGCGACGGCTGTGATGACCGCCTTACCGTCCTCGACGGTGGCCTGGAACTGGGCCAGCGTGTCCCTGTTGGTCGCCACGACGATGGCTCCGTCTTCGATGGGGTTGCCGTAGACGTCCTCGACGGTGACGGTGATCGTCCTGGTGGTGGGCGAGACCTCGAATCCGACGTTGGATCCGGGGTAGATCGTGACGGAACCGGTTCCGATGGACGAGCTGGACTCGTTGTACAGGGTGTACTCGTAGGTTCCGGGGATGATTGAGTCGATGGAGATGGTTCCGTCGGTGACGTTGATGCTGTAGCTGGCTGCATCTCCGTCGAGCTTCAGGAGCATGTTCTCGGCATCGTAGACGTCGTCTCCGACCATGACGGCCCCGTCGACGGATGTCGCGGGGACCTCGCAGGCCTGGACGATGTTGTCGGACGTGTATGACTGAACGACCACGTCGCCGATGGAGATATCGAGCCTGTAGTCTCCGGAGGGGACCATGACGCTGTAGGCGCCGTCGATGACCCTGGCCTCGGAGTAGAGGACGTACTGTCCGTAGACATCGCTGTACTGGTAGACGGAGACGGTGGCCCCGTCGACACCGGCACCCTGGTAGGTGACGGTTCCTTCGTAGGTCTGGGCGTCCTCGGGCACTCCGACATAGTGGAGCATGACGATGGAGCTCAGGTAGTTGATGGCTCCTCCCTCGTCCTTCTGCTTCTGGAGGGCCTCCCAGCCGTCCATGTACTCCCAGCCGTCGTCGGTGACGGTGGCCTCGGGGTCGGAGTTGAACTGGACCTGCCAGTAGACGACCTCGTATCCGGCCAGTCCGTATCCGGGGATTCCCTTTGCGGATCCCTCGGAACCGTCGCTGGAGGACAGGGCGATCAGGTAGTTGTACGAGGCGTTGTTCCCGGTGAACCCGGCCTCGGCCGCGGAGGGACCGATCATGGCCTTCCACAGGAAGGTGTCGTACATCTCGCTGGTGTATACGGTGAATCCGTAGTATGTGTTGTAGGAGTAGAACTGGGTGGCTGCGCCGTAGCGGTCCACGGAGTAGTCGCCGAAGTAGGCGATGGTGGAGAATGTGTCACCGTCACCGTACTGCAGGGGGAGCATGGAGGGGTCAGCCATGATGTAGGAGATCTTCTGGCCGGAGGCGTCGCAGACGGCGTCGTAGGCGTTCATGATCTCGACGGTGTTCATACCGGACATGATGGCCTCGATGGACGCCAGGTAGACGGCGTTCTCATCGGTGATGTCGGACCTGACGTTTCCGTAGGTCTCAGGGTTGGATATGATCTCATCGACAGCGGTCGAGGGGTCCTCGATGTATCCCCTGACGGTGTTGTAGACGTCGGAGTTCTCTCCGAAGCAGGACGCGAAGTCGTTCACGTCGTTGGACATGATGATGCGGAGCATCATCGCGGCGACGGATCCGCCGGCGCCGGAGGACAGATACATGTGCGATGCCGCGGAGGTTCCGCCGCCGAGGGTGTCGACGACGGTCTCGAATCCGCCCTGGGCGACCGCGTCGTTGGCGTAGTCGATCCAAGAGACGAGTGCACCGTCCTTGGGCTGGTCCTCCACGGAGTCCCAGAGGTCCCCGATGGGATAGGAGTCGCCGGTCTTGATCGTGTAGTTGGTGTTGCCGCTGAAGTAGTAGTCGGCGTCGGAGTTGGTGGAGATGCCGGCGTCCACGGCGAACGAGACGTTGGGGACGACGATGAGGAGCGCCACGATGATGACGGACGCGAAGGGCAGGGGCTTGATCATCTTCCTGAAGAGTCCGGGGAACCCGGCGGTCCTCATGGATGTCCACCAGTCCCTGAGGTTAGCGGCCTCGAGGACACGGACGATGATGACGGCGGAGCCGACAGCGAAGACGGTTCCGACGACGGCCGCGTTGGCATAGGAGGTCCAGACGGCGAAGAACATGCCGAACATCCAGATGGTGATGAACAGCCTTGTCGCGGAGTGGTCCTTCCTGAGGTAGACGTAAGTGCTGTAGAGGGCGTAGCAGATGGGCAGCCACATGGTCAGCCAGCCGTAGTAGGCGGAGACGTTGGACATGGAGACGTAGCTGCTGGCCAGCTCATCCATTATCGAGCTGGAGTAGATGCTGTTGCCCCAGATGAGATCGTTGTACAGGTCGGGCGCCGCGATGGCGAGGACGGCCGCGATGACAACGAACACGATGACGAGTGCGGGCACGGTGACGATCCAGGGCTTGGAGCGGATCGCCATGAAGATGAGCGAGAGCACGACGGCGATGACCATGATGAGGAGGGGTCCGGAGTAGACGGCCTCCCACAGTCCCGCGGGCATGTAGTATGCGGCGGGGATCAGCGTGCCGACGAGCAGCGTCGCGATGTATCCGAACAGGACGGTCTTGAAGTCCCTTCCCCTGAAACGGTCGACGACGATCTGAAGGACCATGGCGACGACCAGGATGACGACGAGGAAGCGGAATCCGTTCCAGGTCAGAGCGGCCAGTGCCATGAGGATTCCGGCGATGACCGCGTTGATGAGGACCGCCTTCTTGGATGCGTCCTCCGCATCGGCGGCCTTGACCATCTTGACGACGAACCAGGACATGAACGCGACCAGGAACGCGGCGAGACCGTACTCGGTTCCGCTGGAGAAGACGGTGGTGCTGATGGGGAGCGCCAGGAAGGCGAAGACCAGGGCTGCGACGACGCCGACCCTCTTGTCGAACATCTCCTTAGCGACGAGGTACACGGGGATGCATGTCAGGGCACCGATGATCGGGTTGAATGCTCCGATCGCCGCGGAGGCGGCCTCGGTGGTGGACATGCCCAGTCCTGTCAGGATGGAGGCGATGCCCGCTCCGATGAAGTCGAAGAGGGGCGGATAGACGTTGAGTCCTCCGTTGGGATAGTTGACGGCAGAATCCGTCATGGAATAGCTGCCGTTCAGAATACTTTCAATCACGTGCAGGTGATATTGCGCACTCGAACCGCCCGACAGAGCGAATCCTCCGTCGGCGGAGATACCATATGCGAACACCGTGCGCAGCGCGAACGCCACGATCACGATGATGCAGAGCGAGAGCGCACACCAGTGGTTCCTAAACCACCCGTTACCGCTTTTTTCGCGGACGGCCCCCGTTTCCTCGGGGGCGGTTGTCTCTTTTCTGAATCTGCTCATTCTAAAAATCTCCCATTTTAGAATGAACGGCGATAACAGGACCCTATATTTAAAGACGCACACGCGTTATATAATAATATTATAAGAGGGGCCGACGGCCCCCGGTTTCACAGGACGGTGCGGATGTCCTCGGCGAATGACTCCGCGGCCTTCCGGGGATCGTCGGATCCGTATATCGCACGGCCCACGATGGCATAGTCCGCACCGGCACCGATGGCGTCGGACGCCTTGCCTCCCTGTGCGCCCACGCCGGGGGACAGAATCTTCAGGTCCCCGATGACCTCCCTGATCGCGGCGATCCTCTCGGGACGCGTGGCGGGTGCGATGAATCCGGAGACCCCGCACTCGACCCCGAGCCTCGCCATCTCCTCGGCATGGAGGGCGGTGAACATCTTCCCTCCGGGGTGACTCATCTCCGTGACCGCGTAGATGTCCGCTCCGTTGGCGGCCTCCACCGCCGCCCTCAGGGAATCGTCTCCCGTGAAGGCGTGCACGATGACACCGGACGCTCCCCTAGAGACGGCGTTCTCCACGATCAGCCTGACGGTGTTGGGGATGTCGGCCACCTTGAAGTCGCAGATGACGTCGGACATCTCGGACAGCCTCGTTATCATGCCGGGACCCTCGGAGAGCACCAGCGGCCAGTTGATCTTGATGGCGTCAACGATGCCTGAGACCGATTCCGCCACCTTCAGGGCCTTGGCCCCGTCCGTCTCATCCAATGCCAGTATGAGCCTGCTGTCCATCTTCATGGATGAGGGACCTGCACCATCACTTATAAGGATTCCACGACATGGGGACGCATGCTCAGGAAGATGGAGTGCGATTCTGCCTGCACCGGCAAGGTCGCCGAGGGATGCCGCCACTGCATCGACGGATCCAAGATGGTGCTGTTCGTGACGGGACTCTGCAAATGGAACTGCTACTACTGCCCCGTTTCCCTGGAGAAGAAGGGACAGGACATGATCTACGCCAACGAGGGCAGGGTGTACACCGACGGGGAGATCATCGCCGAGGCGGAGGCCATGGACGCCACGGGCACCGGCATCACCGGCGGCGACCCGCTACTCGACATGGACCGCACGATACACATGATCCGTCTCCTGAAGGACAGGTTCGGCAAGACCCACCACATCCACCTCTACACCGCGACCATCGATCCGGAGAAGGCGCTGGCGCTGCAGGAGGCGGGACTGGACGAGATCCGCTTCCACCCGCCGGAATCCGCCTGGACCAGGATGGAGAAGACGAGGCTGAAGGAGACCGTCGCCGCACTGAGCATCAGCGTCGGGATCGAGGTGCCCGCGCTTCCGAACAGGGAGAAGGAGCTGAACGCGCTGATCTCCTACGCCAGGGAGGCGGGGGTGGACTTCGTCAACCTGAACGAGCTGGAGTTCTCCGAGAGCAACTGGGACATGATGGACGCATACGGGTACTCCGTGAGGGACGAGCTGTCATCAGCGGTGGCGGGCTCCAGGGAGACGGCGATGGCGGTCCTGAAGGCCAACAGGAGGATGAACGTCCACTTCTGCTCGTCCACCTTCAAGGACGGGGTGCAGCTCCGCAGGAGACTGATCCGCAGGGCGGAGCACACTGCGAAGCCCTACCAGCAGGTGACAGAGGACGGGACCATCGTCCGCGGATACCTGTACGCCGACGACCTTGCCAAGGCCGAGGCGAGGCTCGGGGAGATGGGCGTGCCAGCCGACCTGTACGAGGTCCTGGACAACAAGATCGAGGTCGCCCCGTGGGTCCTGGAGGACATCGCGAACGTCGTGGGATACAGATGCTTCCTCTCCGAACAGTATCCGACGGCTGACGGGCTCGAGGTCGAGAGGACCCCTCTGAACTGACCGTCACATCCGTGCGACCATATGTGCCAGCATGACGCCTGCGCCCTTATGATGAATGCATGGATGCAATCGTAGACATGATAGTGAATCAGAAATAAGGGGTTTCGAGGGAAAGGGTTTGTGCCCGACCGTACGAGAGGATCGTAGGGGGTCTCCGATCTCAGTCGACGCTGATGCTCTGGATCTCGTGGTGCCTGTTCACGATGTCCCTG
>CAZLMR010000022.1:0-11650 GCA_964560575.1 uncultured Methanomassiliicoccales archaeon
GGTCCAACCTCGTGGGCATGGGAATCGTCCCGCTTCAGTTCCTTCCCGGACAGACCGCCGAGACCCTCGGGCTGAACGGCACCGAGACCTTCGACATCGACCTCGAGGACCTGGAGCCCAAGTGCACCGTCAGGGTCACCGCCTACAGGGACGGCCAGAAGCTGGAGTTCGACACCCTCTGCAGGGTCGACGTGCCGGCCGAGGTCGACTACATCGCCAACGGCGGCATCCTGCAGTACGTGCTCAGACGCATGGCGCAGTGAGCATCCTGCGGAGGGGTAAAGCCCCTCCGACCAACCCTTTTCCTTTCGAGGATCATGGCATCCCCTTAGGATTATTATTGCTGTTAATTGTTGTAATATAATGTGATAATCAAGAAACTGTTATATACCATCATAGCAAAAAACTTCCATTATGCCATCCGATTATGACAATAAAAAGGACTATTCCCGCTACAAGGTAGATGGGTACCCAGTGAGACACCGGGAGAAGAACCCATTCTCCCCACAGTTCACTTTAAACATGAAAATACGCGGATTGATGAACGAGATAAGATCCATGGATTCCGAACTGGAGGGGTTCATGCTCTCCGAGAATGACTACGTGTCCCTCGCCAACGAAGCTTATGCATCCAACATCCACTGGTCCACAAAGATCGAGGGGAACCGCATGACGATGGAAGAAGTCAGAGAGCTGACGATGAAGTATACCTCTGGGAAAACCCACGAATCCCCAGTGGGACCAGTTCAGGAGATCCTCAACCACCTTGGTTCGATTTTCTCCGACAGCCTGTTCAAAATGCCATGGGATGTCAAGACAATAAAAAAAATACATTACATCCTGATGAGAGGGGTTGGACAAACAGAACCAGGGAAGATCAGGGACATCGATGTATCTGTCAAAGATCCCAACGGATTCGAATACTTCATCGCATCCTCACATGGCAATGTGGAAACGGAACTCGATAGGCTGGTAGATTGGTTGAACAACTCCCCCTTCGACGAGTTCGCCACAGCCACGGCGTTCTTCCACGAATTCGAGAGTATCCATCCCTTCGAGGATGGAAACGGACGCACAGGGCGTGTGCTTTTCCAGGCTATCCTCAGAGAATTGGGCCTGAAGAACTGCGGCCTCTGCAAGTTCGAGGAAAAACTCCTATCCGACACGGGCACGTACTACAACCTGCTGGCCTACACAGACATGACCGCCAACTACACACCGCTGATACATTATGTTGTAGAATCACTGCATGAGGCATACAGGGAGGCCATCGACACGTTCTCAGAGAAGGATCGTCTCCACGACATGGAAGAGAACACGCGCAAACTCGCGACGAAGGCAAAGGAGACAGGGAGCTTCAGCTTCCAGGAAGCCTGCGAATGGGTCACCCTCGGCGAAGCCTCCACCAGAAGCAAACTGGATACATTGGTCAAACTCGGCATCCTCGGAAAGGAAGGGAAGACCCGCAACATGCGTTATGTGTTCCTGGATCCATTCAGGGACCTAAAGAAAAGTGCAGATATATACAACGAACAGCGGATGGAGCCTCGAGTTCAAGACTAACGACGCTGACGCCCGTACGGACTTCTATGAGACACAGGATCGCATGATCCGACATGGCGTCCGACTGTTCCCGATCCCAGGCTCCAATGGCGATTCCCCTCTTCGGAGGGGCACCCCACGTTTGCTGATAGACAACCGTAGGTCTTCCGTCCTCAGACGCGTCCGTTGAACGTCCTCGTATGCGCAAGGTTTAAGATGAAATCATTCTAGGCCGACTGTGGAAGTGCCATACATTGACCGGTGCGGAAATCGAAGCGGCCTATCTTGCAGTTCTGTTCGTCCCGGCGATGGTCGGAATGACCCTCGGAATCATCAACCGTTCGGGCAGGGCCCCGGGAGCGCTGTGCGCTGTTTCCTGCATAGCTGGTGTGCTATGCTACCCGTTCATAGCCTACACGGGCGGACTGTCCTACGAACTCCCGACAGGATCATTCCTCGGAGCCTACGCGTTATCATTCGACCAGCTCGGTTCCGTCTTCGTATCAATATCATCTATCGTGTTCCTGGCTATACTGACCCACATGTCCCATTCCGGACATGGGTACACGGCCGGATACTCGGCCCTGTGCTGCGCACTGTTCCTCGCGGTCACGCTGTGCATGTGCGCCGACACGGCGATCCTGATCCTGCTGGCCTGGGAGGCCGTATCCATGATCACGTTCCTCATGGCCGGCAATGGCAGAGACGACTCGGCCAGATGGAGGTTCCTGGCGGTGACCCACATCGGAGGGCTGATCCTCATGGCCGTCTACGGATACATGTGGTCTGTCTCGGGAAGCGGGTACCTCCATGAATGGGAAGGCCTAGGCATCACTGTCGGACCCACCACGTCCGCGATTCTTGTGCTCTTGCTCTTCCTCGGATTCGGAACGAAGCTCGGAACCGTTCCGTTCCACGCATGGATGCCGGACATGTACGCCGAATCCCCGACCCATACGACCGCACTGCTGACGACCGTGTGCTCCAACGCGGCAATCCTGATGCTGTTCAGGGCTGTGTACTCGTATATCGGGGCCGAAGGCCTCACAGACATCGGTATGATCGTATGCATCCTCGCTGCTGTCACCGCCCTATGGGGCGCCATGGAGTCCATGGTCCAGACGGAACCGAAAAGGATCCTGGCGTACTCCAGCATGGAGAATATGGCCCTAGTGACCCTATGTCTCGCCCTTGGCCTGGTGTTCTGGTCGAGCAGCGACAGCCTAACCGCCTTGGTGATCCTGGCGGCGGTTCTCCACACGCTCAACCACTCAATCTTCAAATCACTCATGCTCCTGACCGTCGACTCCGTCGAGGACGTCACCGGCGAAAGGAAGATAGACCGCATGGGCGGACTCGCCAAGGTCCTCCCGGCACTCTCCGCCGTGGCCCTCGTGGGAGTAGCCTCCCTGGCGGCCATACCCCCCATGAACGGGTTCATCAGCGAATGGCTGATGCTGCAGTCCCTCGTCGGGACAGACGCCATAGCATCTGACCTGCGCGTGGCCATGCCACTCCTCGTGGCGATGATGGGTGTGTGCGGAATGATAGTCGCCACATCCTATGCAAGACTGTTCGGGTTCATCTTCCTCGGACGCCCGAGATCCGAAGGAGCGGCGAAACCGAGGCCGATGAGGAAGGGGTCCATAACACCCATGGCCGTCCTGGCCGTGCTCTGCATCGGCATGGGAATGCTCTCATACCCCCTCATGGACGTCCTGTCCGAGGGGACCTGCACCACAGCCGGCATCGACGCCTCATACAGGGACGGGATGTCGGGCAGTCTGGAACCCCTCACCCTGGGCATCATGATCCTCGGGACCGTCGCCTTCGTCTACGTCGCATCGAGGGTCCTCTCCAGGAACAGCCGTGAGACCGACACCTGGGGATGCGGAGGCACATTGGACGGGAGGATGCAGTACTCCTCCGAAGGGTTCTCCCAACCAATCGTCAGGGTGTTCCATCCTTTCTACGGCGACACCTCCGGGATGGAGAACGGCAGGTACCACACCAGGTTCCAGGAGCCCTTCGTCAAATACATCTACAATCCTCTGGGCAACATCCTGTTCAGGATATCCAGACGCGTCTCCCGTCTCCAGACCGGAAACATCCAGACCTATCTGGGGTACATATTGGCGACCCTCGTGGTCGCCCTCATGGCGGTGAGGCTGCTATGATCGCCGTCGGGATCCTCCAGACTATTCTGCTGATCGCCATCGCGCCATTGATGGCGGGCATAGTGTCCAAGCTGAAGGCCGGAATGCAGAACCGCCCCGGTTCGAGCGTCCTCCAACCGTACAGAGATCTGATCAAGCTCTGCCGCAAGGACCGTGTGGTATCCGGAAGCTGCTCCTGGATATTCAGAGCCGTGCCGATTGTCTGCATGTCATCCATGCTCATCCTTGCCGCCATGACGCCCTTCGTCTACACAGGTGTGCTGGCACCCTACGGCGGTCTGGTTACCGTGGTGTACATGTTCACGATGTACCGTTTCGCCATGGTCCTAGGCGGACTCGAGGGAGGCAGCACATTCGGCGGGATGGGCAGCAGCCGCGAGATGATGATGTCCGTGCTCATAGAACCTGCACTTCTCCTTGGAATCGCCACCCTGGCCGTCCTTTCGGGTGCTGGAACCGACATGGGCGACATCTCCGAGGCCATTGCCTCGATGGGGATGGCGGCAGTCGGCCCGGCTCTGATCCTCGCCGCATGCTCGTTCATGATCACCCTCCTGGCGGAGAACGCCAGGATTCCGTTCGACAACCCCACCACTCATCTGGAACTGACCATGGTACACGAGGCCATGCTCCTCGAGTACTCCGGAAGGGACCTGGCCATGATGGAGTATTCGTCCATGCTGAGGATGACCATCTTCATGGCGATGCTCGGATCCCTATTCCTCCCCTGGGGAATATCCACCACCGGTGACCCCGCTTCCCTGGTGCTGGGTCTAGTGCTCGCCATGGCGAAAATGCTTGCCATAGCCTTCGTAGTGGCACTGGTGGAATCAGTCCTGTGCAAATCGAGACTGTTCAAGGTCCCGAACCTGCTGACGGTGTCATTCGCATTATCGCTGATAGCGATGATATCGCTCTACATTCTGTGAGGTGCAAAAAATGGACCAACTGATATCCGCGAACCTGGTGGACCTGTGCGCCGTTCTGATGCTCCTCACATCGGTGATGGCGGTGGCCACCACCCGCATGAAGCCCCTGATAACGCTATTCTCCCTCCAATCCGTGTTCTTGGCAGCTGAGGCGTTCATTGTCGCCTACACATCCGGGGAATCCCACATCTACATCATGTGCGCTCTGACGTTGGCGCTGAAGGTCGTCGTCATGCCGAGGATGCTCATGTACATCATGGGCAAGATCCATGTGGACAAGGAGGTGGACCTGAGCATCGGAATCCCTGGTTCCCTGCTGGCATCCAGCTTCATGATCTTCGTATCATACTACATTGCAGAACCTCTGATCTCCACCATGGAGACCGTGGAAAGAAGCTGTCTCGCCATATCTCTGTCGATAATCCTGATAGGTCTACTCGTGATGTGCACCCGCAGAAAAGCCATCACTGAAACCATAGGATTGCTCATGATGGAGAACGGACTGTTCCTGGGAGCCATAGCACTATCCCATGGCATGCCTCTCATCGTCGAGATCGCCGCTTTCTTCGATGTGATGGTCGCCGTCATAATCATAGGCATATTCGCCAACAGGATCAACAAATCGTTCAACTCCGTGGATACGTCCTTCCTCAGGAGGCTGAAAGAATGAACGCCGATATCCTCGTATTGATAGTCGCTATGGTCATCTCCTCGGTCCTCTGCATAGCGGTGAGAAAAACGAAACACGTCTCCTCCGTCATGCCGGCATGCACGCTGGTTCTCCTGATACTCTGCCTGAACCTGTGCATCCCCATCCTGAGAGGAGACGTCATAGACGAGGGCATCTTCTGGATGGATCCCCTGTCTGCCGTGTTCATGATGCTCGTCGCCTTCGTCGGATTCCTGGCATCCCTGTACTCCAGGTCGTACATCGGGCTGGAACTGGACGAGGGGGTCGTCTCCAGGAAGGAGAACGGCGTCTACTACTCGCTGCTCATTGTCTTCATCTCGGTGATGATGCTCACGTTCACCGTCAGATCCATGGCTGTGGTTTGGCTTGGGATCGGCGCTACCACACTTGTCTCCACGTTCCTCGTCGGATTCTACAGCAGGGATGAATCCACAGAGGCCGCATGGAAGTACATCATCCTGTGCTCCGTGGGCATTACGATCGCCCTGTTCGGACTGACGCTCGTGTACGCTTCCACCGTCGGGGTCATCGACTCGGACAGCGCCCTGGACTGGCCGGCGCTGATGGAGCACGCCTCGGAACTGGATCCCAACATGATGAGGATGGCGATGGTGCTGATCATCGTCGGATTCGGCACAAAGGTTGGATTCTTCCCCATGCACGCATGGCTCCCGGATGCCCACAGCCAGGCGCCCAGCCCGGTGAGCGGGCTGCTTTCCGCCGTCCTCCTGAACTGCGCAATGTACGGAATACTCAGATTCTACGGGGTATCCGAGATCCTGGACCCAGGATTCGCATCCACGGTGATGCTGATCTTTGGATTCCTGTCACTGGCCGCAGCGGCGATGTTCATCGTGTCCTCCAGGGACCTGAAGAGGATGCTGGCGTATTCCAGCATAGAGAACATGGGGCTGATAGCAATCGGTTTCGGCATCGGGACGCCGGTCGCCATAGCGGCCGCGATTCTGCAGATGACCGCACACTCCGTCACCAAACCGATCCTGTTCTTCTCCGCAGGGAACATCATCCAGTCCTACGGTACCCGCGAGATGGCCAGGATTAGGGGCGTATCGAAAGCCATGCCCTTCACCGCCGCAACGATGGCTGTCGGAACCCTTGCGATTGTCGGATGCCCCCCATTCTCTGTATTCGTAGGCGAGCTTGCACTGATGCTCGGGGCACTGAATGCCGGGATGACATGGGCGGTCGCGATCATGGTAGCCCTGCTTGCGATAGTGTTCGCCGGCATGGCCAGGAACGTCTTCCCCATGTTGTCGGGAGACCCGCCGGAATACGCCTGCGATCTCCGCGACCTCAGCAGGACGGTTCCACTCATGATCCTCATCGCCGCTACACTGGCACTAGGACTGCTCATGCCTGATGAACTATCCCTGTGGATCGAGAACGCGGCATCCTCTGTAACGGGGGTGTTCGCATGATGGACCAGATACAGACCGACCGTGAAGGGTTCAGACCGTCGGCGATCGACCTCGGGAACGATGGCTACAGACTGATGGACATGCTGGCGGAGGAGCCGATCGACGGAGTGGGAACCGTATCGGCTATCTTCAGAAACGACGACAGAGTCGTCAGGCTATGGTACCCTACCGATGGCCGCGGCGTCACCTTGTCCAGGGACATACCGTGCGCCGCTCCGTTCGAGAGGAAGATGGCAGAGATGTCGGGAATCGTGTTCGACATGGGGATGCCCCCCATAATATACCGCAGGAAGGGGGACGGCCATCCGCTCCAGAAGGGGCCCTACGACAAATCCGCCGAGGAGCGCATCCCGCTCGCATCGAACGACACAGTCGGAGACGACGTGTTCGAGATTCCCGTGGGCCCCGTCCACGCAGGCATCATTGAACCGGGACACTTCAGGTTCAGCGTGGCCGGAGAACCAGTCATAGAGCTGAAACCCAGCCTCGGGTACACCCACCGCGGGATAGAGAAGATGATGGAGGTCCCAGCCGACAGGGACATGTCCCGCCTTGTGGAGAGGATCTCCGGGGACACGTGCGTGGCGAACTGCATCGCCTACGCCGAGATCATGGAGTCCGACACAGAGATCCCCCGCAGGGCGAAGGTGATCCGTGCCCTGATGGCGGAGATGGAGAGGCTCTACAACCACATCGGCGCAGTGGCGGGGATCTGCACCGACACCGCGTTCAACGTCCCGTCCGCCATGGGCTCCGGCATCCAGGAGAAGGTGCTCAGGATGAACATGAGCCTGACGCATCACAGGCAGCTGATGAACTGCGTCGTTCCCGGAGGCGTCCGCAGGGACATCCCGAATTCCAGGCTCAGGGAGCTCGACGATTTCCTAATCCGTCTGAAGTTCGAACTGATGGACCTCACGGACAGAATGATGGACAGCCCCGCGCTCCAGGACCGTCTTGAGGGGACCGGGGTCCTGACGAACGGGAAAGCCGTGGAGATCGGCGCGGTGGGGCCCATAGCCAGAGCAAGCGGAGTCAGGTCCGATGTGAGGAGGGAGCGCCCCTACGAATGCTACGGCGAGCTGGGGCTCAACATCTGCTCCGACACCAGGGGCGACGTGAATGCCAGGACCATGGTCAGGATAGGGGAGATATTCGAATCGATAAACCTGGTGCACCAGTGCACCGAGATGCTAGAACCTGGAGAGACCCGCGTGAGGGCGGTCCCGTCCGACGGATTCCACTGCTCGGTCGTAGAGGCCCCCCGCGGTGAACTGGTCCATTCCGCGGTGGTCAGAGATGGACACATCTGGAGATACAGCGTGCGCGACCCGTCGTTCGTCAACTGGTTCGGGATGTGCCATGCGGTGCCTGGGAATGTGGTCCCCGACTTCCCGCTGATAAACAAGAGCTTCGGTCTATCCTATGCGGGGAACGACCTCTGAGGTGATGAATCATGTTCGCGACAAGTCTCTCGAACCTCGCAGGAAGAAACAGGAACACAGTGCCCGCCGACAGCATCCTGAAGGACAGGGGAACGATGCCCATGGCCTCGGACTCATGCACCGGATGCGGGACGTGTGCAGGCAACTGCCCCACAGCGGCCATAACGATCGATGGGGATGGATGGTCCGTGGATCTCGGGAAGTGCATATTCTGCATGGACTGCGCCATGGTATGCCCCTCCAAGGCCATATCGGAGACGGATTCACCTGATTATGCCCTCGACCGCGGAGACCTCGTTGTTCACAGAGGCACAGATATCAAGGGGATGGAGAAGCAGTTGGACAAGGAGACCAGACGGATGTTCTCGGGGTCCCTGGCGATACGCGAGCTCGACACCGGATCCTGCAACGCATGCGAGATAGAACTCAACTGCATGTCCAATCAGTTCTACGACGCTCACAGATTCGGCATTAAATTCGTGGCATCGCCGCGCCACGCGGACGCCTTGATGGTCACGGGACCGATGGCCGAGAACATGAGGGAAGCCGTCGCGAGAACGGACGAGGCAACCCCCTCGCCCAAACTGGTCATAGCCAACGGCACGTGCGCCATATCAGGAGGCGTCTTCGTCGGAGGGGATGTCGCCCCCTCTGGAATATGCGACGTCCTGGAACCGGACGTCTACGTCATAGGATGTCCTCCGTCTCCGAACAGGGTTGTTCGCGCCCTCGTCAAGGCCCTCGGGATGCGTCACTGAACAACGACGACCGTACACTTGGCGTTGGCCACTATTGAGTTGGAGACGCTGCCCATGATCACCCTATCGAGAGACGTCTTCCCGGACCTGCCTACGAAGATTGTTCCGCACCCGAACCTGGACGCCGCACTGAGGATCTCTGCATCCGGCATACCGGACTCCACTATGACGTGGGCGTCGGCACCCCCTGCCTTGGCCCTCTCTAGAGCGGTATCGGCGAACGAGTGCGTGCGGTCGATGTCTGCCTGCGTCTCCGATCCGCGAGGGATCACGGACAGTATGTACAGCTTCTCTCCGTGAAGCACAGCCTCTGATATCGCGTGATCCAGAGCCTTCTCCGTGTTCTCCCTTCCGTCGTAGGCAACCAGCATGGTCATGGTGACAGCGTATGTTGGATTGCACTTGAATCTGTCGAAAAGGTGTCGTTAGAGAAAGCCATCTCCACAGATCCACGGAACCCTCAGGGAGATGCGCCGGCATATCCGGGCCTTCATCCCCCGAGAGGAATATAGCCTGATAAAAGGGTATTTATTAAAGAACCGGATGGGGGCATCTGTGGGCCCGTGGGGTAGCTTGGTATCCTTGTGGCTTCGGGAGCCATTGACTCCGGTTCAAATCCGGGCGGGCCCACTCATCTTGTCTGGCTGTTTCTGAAATAGCCAAAAATCACATCATTTTGGAATATCACTTATTTGGGCATCAGCCATGGCGCTCTCAAACTGGAGTTTCTCAGACAAACGACCGGCCCATCCCATGAATCGCAATGGTCAGATCGACTCCGTGGCCCTCAGATAGTCCTCATCCGGATCGATCAGGCGCCCGTCGCCGCATCTTATGGCTCCGAAATCCCTGCCGAACATGCACCTCCTGACGGCCTCGATGGTGTTCCCGTTATTGAGCTCCGAGTGGTCGGTTGTGTACCTGGGACTTCCAGCGTACTCCTCGTAGTCGAGGTCGAACCCCCCCCGTAGTACCCGCCGTGAACCCGTCACGGAAGGATGACAGAGGCAGGACCGACCTTATCTGCTCCAGACGACGAGGTGTGCAGACCAGACATTTGAACCTATTTAATAGCGAAAAAAAACCATCTCGGAAACATGGGCGAAGTGAAAGAATACACGTTCGAGGAGCTCTGCCAGATAGTCGGAGCCATAGCCGCAGCCTACGGCATGAAACGTGTGTATCTCTTCGGTTCCAGAGCCCGCGGTGACAACACCGCGGACAGCGACTACGATTTCTTTGTCGTCCCCGATGATAGCTGCGGGATGTTCAGGCTCGCCGGGTTCTTCGGCAAGCTTCAGGAGGCCCTCGGCGACGTGGATGTCGTGTGCGACGATCCCGCCGAAGGAGAGGATTTCTCGAGGAGGATATCCAAGGATCTGAGGCTGGTCTATGAGGCCTGATTCCGAAATCCCGGGGATGTGATGGCCCTGCCGAACGGGACGGAGTTCGTCCTCGATCACGACGATAGCGTATGAGAGTCGGACCCCGTCTGACCTATGAGCTCCAGGAACTCGGCCCTGTACGCCTCGAACGGGACGCTGTGACCGTACGAGTCCAGCAGCAGGAGCCTGCATCCGCGTATGCCCGATGCGACGCGCACGCCCTCGTCCGGTTCGACCATGATATCCTGAGCGCCGTGAACCACGAGGACGGGGAGGTCCAGATCGTCCAGATGACCGCCGACGTCGTCGTCCATGGCCTTGACCTGGTCCATCAGCCCTTTGGGATCCTGCGTCTCCTCCGGGATCTGCATGCTTTCGCCCCTGCACTCCAGATGCCTGAAGACCGACTCCGGGAAGCACATCGCATTGACGGCTATGGCCAGGCAGTCCGTGGATGCCGAGCCGTCCGCAGCCATGGAGGTGAGTGTTCCGAGGAGATACCTGGCCCTGGACGGCAGCCTGACGAACGGCGACACGAGCGTCAGGGTGGACACCATCCCGGGATGGAGGGCCGCGAGCTCGATGGCTATCTGTGTCCCCATGGACCACCCTATGACATGCACCGGGCCCTCCCCCAGGAATCCCAGCAGCGATGCCGCGTCCTCCGCCAGGTCGCGAATGGAGAAACCGCCGGCATACTCCGTCGATCCGACTCCGCGGTTATCGTACGTTATGACGCGGAAACCCTCGAGCTCCGCCACGGTGGGTTCCCAGAAACGGGTGTCCACGCCGAAACCGCCGATGAGCATCACCGTCTCCCCCTCTCCGGAGACCTCGTAGTGCATCCTTATCCCATCAAGATCAGCGAACAACCGTCTCATCCCCCATATCCGGACATGCACGGACACGTCCATGATGCGAACTGGGATGCGGTCATCGGATTTGTACCGAACGCCCGGCCCTGTGTATCGGAATCCGTACGGACCGTCGGAAGGGATCACACGTTTGTCCGTGACGGGACATGGCGAACCCTCTTATACCGCCGTTGAAATTGTGGGTCATGGATTTCGAACTGATGTTCTGCCCCTACTGCGGCGGTGACATTGACTCCAGCGACGAGTCGAAGTACCTGTGCAAGGGATGTGGGAAGAACATCTACACAGACCGCGAGAGTATGTACCACTTCATCCGCCCCGGAGAACTGGTCGACTCCTTCAAGGACGCCCTCGCGGCCCTCGAAGACGACAACACAGCCAAGGCGACCGCCATAGCCGACGACATCCT
>CAZLMR010000023.1:0-11588 GCA_964560575.1 uncultured Methanomassiliicoccales archaeon
CTCTGCATGACACCGAATTCGTTCTTGACGATGAGTGAGATTACGTGCATGTTAACCGCGGTTGCATGCATATCCATGATTTAAGGACTGTCGGCACGACAACTTTACCTACGGCCTCGTTAATCCGCTGACTGGTGAGGATGTGCGCATAATCCTTCTGACAGACAGCTACCACCCCACGGTCGACGGCATGGTGTTCGTCGTCGACTCCGAGAAGAAATGCCTGGAGAGGCTCGGACACGAGGTGTTCATAGTCGCTCCGGATCCGGGAGAGGAGCACAGGATCGAGGGTGTCTACTACTTCAAATCGAAGTCGTTCTCGTCCTACAAGGGATACTTCGTCCCCGTCTATCCGTCCCACACCAAGAAGGTCTTCGAGGAGATAAGACCGGACGTGGTGCATTCGCATGGACTCACACTCATGGCCCTGAAGGGTTTCCTGGCGGCCCATCGCATCAAGGTGCCCTATGTCGTCACAATGGGCACCATGGTCACGGACGCCATGAAGTACTACCTTCCGATCAAACTGCCTGTCAAGACCATGCAGAAGCTGTCCTGGGTATATCTCAGACAGCTCCTCAACCGTTCCGATGCGGTCGTATCGTTCACCACACCCATCCTGGAGGAACTGGAGACCCAGGGTGTGAGGCCCAGGCAGTCCAGGGTCATCACGGCAGGCGTGGACACAGACATGTTCCATCCGATGGAGGAGCCGGAGGGACTGCGCGAGTCGATGAACCTCGTCGGGAAGAGGGTGATCATGTGCGTCGGAAGGCTGTCGTTCGAGAAGCACGTCGAACAGGTCGTCCAGTCTCTCAGATACCTGCCGGACGACGTGGACCTCATCATCGACGGGGACGGCCCGGCGAGCGAGTACATCGCCCAGGTAATAAAGGACGAACATCAGGAGGACAGGGTGCACCTCATAGGCATGGTGAAGAGGGAGGATCTGCCGAAGTACTACACGATGGTGGATGTCTGCGTGTCGGCATCCAGGTTCGAGACCCAGGGCCTCAGCCTTATGGAGGCGATGGCCTGCAGGGTCCCCATAGTCGTCCCCAACGTCAGGGCGTTCAAGGAGATCATCATCGACAATGAGAACGGGTTCCTCTTCGACGGAGACATAGAGGACATGGCCAAACGCGTGATCGAGGCCCTCGACGTATGCAGGGATGACAGGATCAGGGACGCGGCCATGGAGAGGGCGAAGTCCTACTCAGAGGACAGCAGCGCCAGGAAGCTCGTCGAACTGTACGAGTCGGTCATCGAGGCGAAGAAGAGACGCCTGGCCGAGGGGAAGAACTGATCACAGCGTGGCTACGAGCTCCAGAGCGCGTTTCAGCGCCTGGTCCATATTGTAGTATCTGAAATCGGCCAGCCTCCCGCAGAACGACAGGTTGCGGACTGCCTCCGCCATCTCCACATACCTCTGGTGAGCCGCCTTGCTGGACTCCGTCAGAACGGGGTAGTACGGCTCCAGACCCTTCCCGGGCTCGTACTCCAGAGAGCGCTCCGTAGCGTAGATGGTACCCTCGCCGTCCTGTTCAGGAAGCTTGGTGTACTCCGTGATGCGGACGATCTCTGGATCGGACGGATAAGCTACGACCGGCGCGGGCTGGAACGACCTCTCCGGTGAACGGTGGAACTCGAATTCGAGGGAACGATACGGGAGCCTGCCATGGACGAAGCCGAACAGCTCGTCCAGAGCCCCGGTATAGACCACGTGCACATCGGACATCCCGTCCACGACGGCTTCGTCGCCGTCGACCCTGAGCCTGTCGAGCGCGTCCACCCCAAGTTCCACCGATATCCTCGGATGATCCAACAGTCTCGTGAAGAAGTCGGTGAAGGTCGTCCGGGGCATGACCTGGTATGTGTCGTCGAAATAGCGGTCACCGTACGACATGCGCAACGGGACCCGCTTCAGGACGCTGGGATCGATCTCCGACGGAGGTATCCCCCACTGTTTGGACGAGTAGGGACGATAATCCTTCTCGAACAGGTATTCTGCATACCTCCGGATCACAGGGTCGTCGGATTCAAGAGCCTCCACCACCGTGACCGTCTCCCTGCCCGGATACCTCTCCGCCACATGCGCCCTTATCTCAGACGCCTCCTCCGGGGAGAAGAAACGATCCATGGTCTCGAAGTTGAACGGTGTCGGCGTGTACTGCCCGTCCCAGACCGCCCCGCATCTGAGGATGTACGGATCCCACTCGGAGAACCGACACATGTAGTCGTACAGACCCTTGTCCGAGGTGTGGAACGTGTGCGGCCCGTATCTCTGCACCAGATATCCGCTGATACCGTCCCTGTAGTCGAACATGTTGCCGCCGACATGGTCGCGACGCTCCCATATCGTGACGTCATGCCCTCTGTCCGCGAGCTCGCGTGCGATCACGCCTCCGGAGAGACCGCAGCCGACTACCAGATATCTCATATCAGAAACCGCCGTACTTCTCGATGAACTCGGAGAACGTCTGCAGTCCGAGGTCCTTGTCGGAGAGGATCACGTTATCCTCACCTCCGATCAGGTCCAGTGGCCATTCGACCCCCATGTCGGGATCGTTCCAGAGTATCCCGTCGTCGTATTCGCCGTAGAACTTCTCGGCGCATTTGTACGAGACGATGGAATCCTCCAGCACCAGGTACCCGTGGGCGCATCCGGCGGGGACGAGGATCTCGTTGTGCCTCTCCCCGACCAGGTCGAACGCCAGCCACTTTCTGAATGTGGGGCTGTCCCTCCTGAGGTCGACGACGACGTCCCAGACGTGTCCCCAGATGCATCTGACCAGCTTGGGCTGCTGCATGACCCTCTGGAAGTGGAGGGCCCTGACGACTCCCTTGTGACTGGTTGTGTAGAAGACCTCGGCAAGGTCGTGATGGATGCCGTGGGCCTCGAAGACCTCCTTGGAGTAGTCCTTCGTGAAGCATCCCCTTATGTCGTCCGCATTGAACGGCGTGACCTCGATCAACCCCGGAATCTCCGTCTCCCTGAACTCGAAAGGCTGTACCATGTCTCATCCCTCGTTGATAATCCAATCGCGTGTGCGCCTGCACCCTTCGGCGAAGGACACCTCCGCCCTGAAACCCGTGTCGCGCTCCGTCTTGGAGCAGTCGAACGCAGACAGCGGGAGGTCCACGCCGGTGAAGGGCACATCCCCGAACACGAAATCCAGCTCCGGCGCTATAGCGTCATGCATCTCGGTGAGGAACTCCCTCAGGGGCCTGGCCGTGGAGCTGCCTATGAGATACTCCGTGAACGGCATCCCCTTCTCGCCTATGAGCCTGAAAGCGCGCGCGGCATCGTCGATGTAGACGAAGTCGTAGTTCTGGGTGCCGGCCGTGAACTGCGGGGATACCCCGTCGATGCATTTGCGTATCGTGGTGTTGACCAGCCTGGGACTGCGCTCCCCGGGACCGTAGGCGTTGGTGATCTCAGGCCATACGAGCTCCGTGTCGATCTGGGCCGCCACGGCCATGCACATGATGTGCGCGGCGACCTTTCCGCAACCGTAGATGTAACCCAGGCCCGGACGGTTGCCGTCCTTGTATCCGGCCGCCATGGTCTCATGCTCCATGATGGAACCTGCGTGGAGGAACCTGCGGCAGCCCAGCTCCTTCGAGACCCTCAGGGCGTCGACCGTCCACCTGGCGTTGTCCAACTGGAGGTCCACATCGGCGCGCTTCTGTCCCGCCGAACCGTCCCAGGCGAAGTCGTAGAACGTGTCGCATGCGCCCTCTGGTATCTTGCCGAGGAGTCCCGAAGCGTCCGTGACATCGAAATCTATCACGTGAAGGCCCTTGGCATCCTCGAGATTGGAACGGTTGCCCCCGTGCACCGCCGCATACACCTCGATGCCGTTCGCGAGCAGGTCCCTCACGAGGGCGCCGCCCACGAATCCGTTAGCTCCCGTGACCACCGCCGACTCCATTCACATCGCCTCGTACGAATGGATCTGGTCGGCCATCACCGCGAGGGCGTCCTCCCCTGCGATCCAGGCCTTGGTCCACTCCACGGTCCTGGACACCGCCTCCTCGATGTGCCACCTGGGCTCGAATCCCAAGACCTCGCGGATGCGGGTGCTGTCCAGCTTCAGGAAGTTCGCCTCGTGCGGACCGTTGTCGTTGTGAGTGACCCATGTGGCCCCGTCCCCCCAGCATCCGCAGAAGATGTCCGCCAGCTGCCCCGTTGTCACGCAGTCCTCGGATCTCGGACCCACGTTGTACGCATCCGCCTTCGACGGATCGCACCACTGGACCTGGACGATGTCCAGGTAGGCGTGCAGCGGCTCGAGGACGTGCTGGTAGGGGCGGACGGAGTTGGGGTTGCGGAGCTCTATCGGACGCCCCGCCCTGGCCGCCGAGACGCAGTCCGGGACGATCCTGTCCTTGGCGAAATCGCCCCCTCCGATGACGTTCCCAGCCCTGGCCGTGGACACCGCGCAGCCCTCCGACAGGAAGCTCCTGCGGTAGCTGTGGGTGACCAGCTCCGAGCAGCTCTTGGAATTGGAGTAGGGGTCGTACCCGTCCAGGGGATCGGACTCCCTGTAGAAGCGGTCGGCGTCGTTGTTGTCGTACACCTTGTCCGTGGTCACGTTGAGGAACGACCTGGCGGTCGGATGAAGCCTCTGACATTCGAGTATGTTCACCGTGCCCATGACGTTGGTCTCATAGGTGTACCTGGGCTCCCTGTAGCTCTCCCTGACGATAGGCTGGGCCGCCATGTGGATGACGATGTCGGGCTTCACATCGGAGTAGTATGACTCCAGTCTGTCGAAATCGCGGATGTCGCCGATCTCCGAATCGACCAGGTCGCCGATGCCGGCGATGTCGTACAGGCTGGGATCGGTCGGCGGATCCAGGGAGTACCCGTGGACCTCTGCGCCCATCCCGTGCAGGAGGGCGCACATCCACGAGCCCTTGAAACCGGTGTGGCCCGTGAGGAGCACACGCTTCCCTTTGAAGAAACCCGGGTCCGGCATCGTGTCACCAGAGCTTCCAGGGCGCCTGGCTGGAATCCCAGAGCCTCTGCAGCCTCTCCTTGTCGCGCATCGTGTCCATGCACTGCCAGAACCCATCGTGCTTGTACGCGTTGAGCTCCCCGTCCGCAGCAAGCCTCTCCACGGGCTCGCGTTCGAACGTCGTCTCGTCGCCGTCGATGTAGTCCAGGACGGATGGCTCCAAGACCATGAACCCGCCGTTGATCCATCCGACGTCGTCGATGCTCTTCTCCCTGAAGGAGCGGATGTCGTTGCCGTCCATGTCCAGTGTGCCGAAGCGCCCCTCCGGACGGACGGCCAGGATCGTGGCCTTCTTGCCGGCCTTGTTGTGGAAATCGACCACCTTGTCTATGGGGGCGTCCGTCACCCCGTCCCCGTATGTGAGACAGAAAGACTCGTCGTCCAGGAAGCGTCCGATGCGCTTAACACGGCCGCCGGTCATGGTGTTGAGGCCTGTGTCCGCGATGGTGACGGTCCAGGGCTCGGACTCGTTGTTGTGGACGGTCATCCCGTTGGACCTGAAATCGAAGGTGACGTCGCTGTTGTACAGCGCGTAGTTGGAGAACCACTCCTTGATGATATGCTGCTTGTAGCCGGCACAGATGATGAAGTCCGTGATTCCGTAGGACCCGTAGATCTTCATGATGTGCCAAAGGATCGGCTTGTCTCCGATCTCGATCATAGGCTTGGGCTTGAGATGGCTCTCCTCGGAAATCCTGGTTCCGAAGCCTCCGGCGAGAATCACAGCCTTCATTGATATCGTCGGAGCGAACGCCGATGCCCGACATATATCATTCGCTCGGGGGCTCCTGCTGTTTCGGGGAATCGTCCAGCCCGTTGCGCCTCTTCATCACGTAGGACAGGAGGAAGCTCACGGCCAGGATGACGACGAGCATGATGATCGTCATCGTCTGGGCGGACTCCGCATAGTAGCTGTACATGTAGTCGCTCAGGAGCATGATGGCTCCGTACTTCAGAATGCATCCGAGGGTGATGTAGAACCAGCACTTCTTCAGGTCCCATCCCGCGATGTGGATGAACGCACCGGCGAAGGGTATCGTCGGCGCTATGCGGTTCAACAGCAGCAGCTTCTCATCCTTCAAAAGAAGGAAGTTGATGTACTTGTCAACCACACGCGTGACCTTCTGCGGTATGCGGATGTGCTTGACCACATAGTACAGCGAGAATATGCCTATCCACTCGGCCACCACCGCGGCGAGGAGGAGCTCGAGCCCGAAACCCACCGACGGGTCATATGAGAACCCTAGGATGAAGAACAGCTCAGGGAGTGTAGGGAACAGGAACGCGTCTATCAGGAATATCAGGAATATGCAGAAGACCACCCCCCAGCCGCCGTCCGCCCCGAACGTGTCGAAAAGGAACTGTCCCACATCCACCATGACGGCACCTCAGATCGATCCGTCCACGATCGAACGGTACAGATTCTCAAGCTTCACGATCTGCTGGTCCCAGGTGACGGCCCTGGAGACCTTCAGGGCGTTCTCCGACAGCTCTGCGCGATACGCATCATCGGAGAGCAGCCTGTTTATGCCCTCGGCGAGACCCTTGGGATCCTTCGGCTTCACGTACAGCCCCGCGTCCTTCACGTTTCCAGGCAGCCCATCCACATCCGTGCACACGAGTGGCTTCCCGTAGGACATGACCTCGAGGGCGGCGAGACCGTAGGACTCGTAGATGGACGGCATGACGAAGAACCTGCATGTGTCCATCAGGCGGTTCTTCTCCTCCTCCGACACCCACCCCCTTATCTCGACGCGATCCTCCACGCCGTACCTGGCCGCCAGCTTCCTGATGGTCTTCTCCTCCGGACCGGTACCACAGATGACAAGTCTGTAATCGACATCCCTCATCGCCTCGATGAGGTAATCCAGACCCTTGGTTGCCACGAGACGCCCGAGGCTCAGTATGAAGTCGCCCTCGGTGCGGGTTATCTCTGGAACCACATCCAGGCAGTTGTCCACGGACGTGACCCTCGATGGGTCGATCCCGCGGCGTATGAGATCATCCCGGACATAGTCCGTCACTGCGACAATGTGGTCGTAGCGGTCCAGCTTCCTCCTGTACAGGGCGTCGTTGGCCTCCGAGATGTACCTCTGGTAGCCGACGCCCTCGCCCCACATGTTGTGGTAGGTGAACACCTTCTTCCCGGGATATCTGGAGACCTCCCCGTCGAAGGAGAACGCCCACCGGTAGTTGTAGTTGACAATGTCGGGTTTCAGCGAGTTCAGAGCGTCCAGAACGCCCTTGCTGGTGACGTACGGCGGGTTGTAGATGTTGTAGAACCTGGAGGGCACACGGACGATGCGGTATCCGAACTCCGTATCCTCCTCCGCGGGCGTACCTGGGAGCTGCGCGGTGAGGACGGTCACATCATACCCCCTCTCGGCGAAGTGTTTGCTGGTGACGTGCATCCTGTTCTCGATGCCGCCCAGGTGGGGAAGGAAGTAGGGGTTCGCCTCCACGATGCTGAGTGTCTCCATGTGAGCCTCCTGGACCCGTGGGATCCAAAACGGCATTCGCATCTGCCATGCCCTATTTAAGTGGTTT
Organism: uncultured Methanomassiliicoccales archaeon; assembly: GCA_964560575.1. GTDB lineage: Archaea > Thermoplasmatota > Thermoplasmata > Methanomassiliicoccales > Methanomethylophilaceae > Methanoprimaticola. The sequence goes on from CAZLMR010000023.1 coordinate 7,572, forward strand.
CTGAATCATCGCCAAATGTCGGCAGATGTCGGCATTACAGCCCCAGCTAATATATAGAGGAATGCAGTGCGAAACGAGAGCACATGTCAGACAGCACTATCAGAAATCAGTCGGAACCTTCTTCAACAGACGTGATGGAGATAGCGGTCGGAATTTGCGCTTACAACGAGAGATACACCATCGAGAGGAGCATACGCTCCGTCTACTCGCAGAGGACCCCGGGGATCGATGTGAAGGAGGTGCTCGTGGTCTCCAGCGGAAGCACCGACGGAACCGACGACATCGTGAGAGGCCTGCAGAAGGAGTACCCCAACCTGAGATTCTATCCGCAGGAGAAACGCGAGGGCAAGAACTCCGCGATAAACCTGTATCTGGACAACAAGACCTGCGACATAGTGGTCATGCTGAATGCGGACAACATCTTCGCCAGCGAGGATTCCCTGTTCCACCTCGTGGAACCGTTCAGGGATCCGAAGATGGGCATGGTCGGGGGACATCCGATACCGACCAACGATATCGACACCCAGGTCGGGTTCGCGTCCCACATGCTGTGGACCATGCACCACAACCTGGCCCTCATCTACCCGAAGATCGGGGAGCTCGTGGCGTTCAGAGATATAGGCACCCGCCTGCGCACGGACATGCAGTCCGACGAGGACCTCATCCGCATGCGCCTGGAGGAGGCGGGTTACAAGACAGCCTACGCACCCGAGGCGACCATATACAACAGGGGTCCAGAGACGGAGGAGGACTTCCTCAAGCAGAGGATCAGGGTCAACATCGGGGAGTGCACGATGAAGGAATCCTACGGATACGACATCCCCTCGTGGAACAAGACCTACCTCATCAAGGCGTTCATGGGTACGATGCACGACATGGGCTTCCACCCGCTCAAGATGTTCTACATGATACGCCTGGAACTCAAGGCCCGCAGCATCGCCAAGAAGCATGTAGCGAAGGGCGAGGACAAGATGAGCGTCTGGGAGCCGGTCGAGAGTACCAAGAAGGTCTGATTCAAACCGCCCTTCCCTGGTCGATGACCTCGCCCGGACCGACGACGGTTCCGTCCGCCAGCACCGAGTTGCGTATGACGGCACCCTTCGAGACCACGCATCCGTCCCCCAGGATGCTGTCCGAGATCTCTGCACCGTCCACCCTGCAGCCATCCATGACCATCGAGTGCGTCATCACGCAGTCTGCCACGTGAGAACCCCTGAGAACGACGGAATCCTTCAACTCCGAACGGTCGACCAATGCCCCGATACCAACGTAGACGGTCCCGTCCAATCTGGAATCGGAGACGCTCCCCGGGAATCCGTCCGAGAACTCGTTCGCGGCCACTGCCAGGTTGGCACGGAGCAGGTCGTGCGGACGGCCCACATCCATCCACATCCCAGAGAGCCTGTATCCCTGGACCCTGCGGCCGGTCGCTATGACCTTCGGGATAATATGCATGGAAAAGTCGCTGAACTCCCCCTCGGGGATGAGGTCGAGGACATCACGCTGCACCACATAGACGCCGGCGTTTATCAGGTTGGAGAAGACCTCCTCCGGACGGGGTTTGTCCTTGAACTCGGAGATCCTGAGCTCGCTGTCCACATTGGCTATGCCGTACTCGCAGGGATTGTCCACCGGTGTCAGGAGATCGGTCACAGCGGCACCGGTCTCGATGTGCCTGGTGATCTCCCCTGCGACGTCCAGGTCTGCGAACACGTCGCCGTTGGCCGCCACGAACGTACCGTCCATCCTGTCCTGGACGATCTTCATGGCGCCCGCCGTCCCGCGGGGCTCGTCCTCATAGGAATATACTATGTTGACGCCGAGGTCCCGACCGTCGCCCAGGGCCTCCATCATCCCGGGTTTGTATCCGCATCCCAGGATCACCTCCTCGATCCCTGCACGGGCCATGGATCTGATCAGATACCATATGCACGGCCTGTCGCACACAGACAGCATTGGCTTCGGCTTGTTCTCCGTCAGCGGAAGGAGACGCGTCCCCTTCCCTCCGACCATCAGGACCGCCTGTCTGACCCCGTGCTGGCTCATGGCCGGTCCGCCTCGATGAGTCTGACGACGTTGATGTTCTCCGGGACGCCGAGGGACGATGCCACAGGCCTGCACTTGGTGCGCAGGATGTGGACTATCGGAACCGGGAGGCGCCTGTCCGATGTGGCCTCGTAGTTGGCCATGCCCTTCGCGATGATCAGGCCGCATCCGCGGATCTCCTCCTCCAACTCGGCGGGATAGTCGTCCCAATCGATGCCGATGTAGAACTTCCCGGTGGTCAGCAGCCTGTCCAGCTCGCAATCCAGACCGATGCGTCTGGCATCCTCCTCAGTGACGTCGTTGAGGATAGGCGCGCCACGGACGACACCGACCACGCGCTTGCCCATGCGCCTGAGCTGCCTTATCAGGACCTTGTCCAGCTGTGATTCCCCGCAGTTGTCGAACATGTAGACGACCCCGGACACCTCGTCCAGCTTCGCCCTGAGCAGATTGGTGTCATCGCATCCGAGGCCCTGGGCCATCATGTCGTCGAAGACGCCCATGAACTCGTCGGGATCGCTGATGGCGGAACCGGCTCCGAAATCCATAATGTTGCCGACCACCGCCGCGGTGATGGCCGCCCTCAGGGGGTCGTCCGACGCCAGCACGGCGCGGTCCAGCATGTCGACGTAGTCCTCGGCCACCTCGTCCGCGCGCACCTTGATGTCGCGGTACGGGTCGTCGGAACCGATGGCCGCGTAGGCCCTCCTGTGGACCTCCGTGGCGATTCCCACGGACGGGATGTCGTCACGCATCCTCTCCGAGAGGACGTCAACTGACGCCTTGACGGCGTCGAACTCGAGACCCCTGCCATCCAGGCGGGATTGGAAAAGCACGCGCCTCATAAGACAGGGGGCGCAGTCTGCGGTGAATCTCATGGGAAAACACTCCGGATAAATCGTTTGACCGCCGATGCGGAAGATGGAGTGGGGTTGTACCCCACGTTTTGAGTTTCAGACGACAGTGTTGGAGACGCACTCGACGTTCTCGATTCCGGCGATGGAGCGGAGAGCGTCCTCGAGCTTTCCTCCGACCTCCTCGTCGGTGTCGTCGATGAGGAAACCTGCGTTGACCTTCATGAGTCCGAAGGCGACAGGCAGAATCTTGGTCTCCAGGAGCTTGACCCCTGCGGGGAGGACTCCCTCGAGCTGTTTGATGACACCATCGAGATCGATCTCGGTGCTCTCGGGCATCAGGTCGTATGCTGCTGCGATCTGTCCCATTCCTCACACCTCACGGTCCAATGAATCCGCATTTCTTGCACTCGTACGAAACGCCCTGGTCGCGGCACTGAGCGCACCTTCCGATCTCGTACTCACCGCAGCGGGGGCACTTGAAGAAGGTGTTTGCCTTGCCAACCAGTCTCTTTCCACAGGAAGAGCATATTTTATCGGCTGCCATGAGCAACCGATTAGATTTCTTATATTTAAAGCGCGTAGTCAAGCAGATTCGTCATGGGTTTCGGAGTCATGTTGCTCCAACATGACCGTTGGCACTTACTCGTCCCCTCCCCGGGCACAGGCATCGACCCAAAACGCATAACTATGCTGATCAGAATCGACCGCCGATGAGGATGACATCCGGGGTTTCGAACACAGGCAGTCTGCTTTCCGACGCCAGGAACATCATCGTCATATCTCTCGTTGTCGGCCTTGCCATCCGCCTGGCGGTCATGCCGCTCACATACGAGTACGACATGTACCACTGGGCGGTGGTGGTCCAGAACATAAACTCGGGCAACGGCCTGTACGAGCTGAACGGATACTTCTACACCCCTGTGTGGGGCTACATCCTGGGATCGATCGATGCGTTCTGGAACACCTTCCTTTCGATCGATGTGTTCGGACAGCAGTTCCCTGGATTCCTTGACGTGGAAGCTCTGGAGAACATGAACCATGTGGCGACCGTCACCTCGCCTGAGTTCAACTACGGCATCAAACTACCGCTCGTGGTCTTCGACATCGCCGTCGG
>CAZLMR010000024.1:0-11014 GCA_964560575.1 uncultured Methanomassiliicoccales archaeon
TCCCCTCCGGAGAAGCCGACGTTGACCTCCCTGTCGAGGAATCCCTGCATCTTGAACTCGGGGGCATCCTTCAGGACGTCCTCCCCGTTGGGTGAAGATGCCTTGATCAGGTCGCCCAGCTTGACCCCGTAGATGTTCGGGGGGCGCTGCATCATCATGCCGATGCCCATCTTCGCGCGCTGGTCCACGGTCTTGTCTGTGATGTCCTCACCTTTGAACAGAATCTGTCCGGAGGTCACCTCGATGGAGCTGTAGCCCATGATCGTGGACATGAGCGTGGATTTCCCAGAGCCGTTGGGCCCGAAAAGCACGCAGGTCTCCCCCTCGTTGACGGTGAGGTTGACGCCTTTCAGGATCTCCCTCTCGCCCGCGCGGGCGTGCAGGTCGACCACCTTGAGCATTTCTGTCATGTCTTCACCTCGTGATAACGGCGTGAAACGTCCGGCATTCTTTAACCTTGTCCCGTACGCCAGGTGTGTTGTAGATTGGAACCCATACTTAACAATTGTTAGGAAACATATCCTGGCAGGTCACAGGTCATAATAGGGGACATCCGGAGCCTCCCGATCCCCGTCGGCAGTCGGTTATGCGGCATCGTTCCGCACACCGATCCGATCCCGGGGGCCGTTGTCCAGCAGATCACAATCGGTGAGCGCGGATCGGATGGCCGTTCCAAGATGGGATGAGGTTTTAGGCAGTCATATGGTAAAGGCTAAGTCCTTAAACCGCAGTATAGTATGGAAGGGCATGTGGCGTTGCTTGTTATGTGGGACGGAGAACGATGATGGCAGGGACCGCTGCTACATGTGCGGTCACCGGCGCATTCACCGTAAGGACGAATACAGTGCGCCGTCCGCGGGTGTCCGTCGTTCTAGGAGCAAGCCCTACCCAGTCCTGGATTATCTGCTCACGTTCCTGGTGTTCTGCGCGGGATTCGCCGTGGTAACGTTCGCCATCACAATGGCGATCCTCGATTGAAGGATTCCGGAAACGGCCCTGAACCATGCCGTTCCGGACCGATATCGGTTTATCGCGTCCCGGCCTATGCGTCCGACATGAAGGTACTCGCACTCAACGGAAGCCCCCGTCCCATCGGCAACACCAGCAACATCCTCCACGAGGTCACCGACCTCTTCGAGAGGGAGGGCATAGAGGTGGAGATCGTCTATCTCTACGAGTACCAGTTCGTGAACTGCAACGTCTGCCTCACCTGCGAGATCCGCGGCGATGGCAGGTGCATCGATGAGGATGACGGTTTCAACGACTTCCTGGACAGGATGAGGCAGGCTGACGGCATCCTTCTGGCGGCGCCGACCTATGCCAACGCGTGCCCAAGCATGATGCAGACGTTCCTGGAGAGGGCGGCCCTGGTGTTCGGGAAGGGTGACCACGGCCTCAAGGGAAAGGTGGGCGGCGCGTTCGCGGTCTGCGGCCATGACGGCGCGTCCCTCGTGTACAACCAGATGGTCGACTGGATGCTGATGAACCAGATGCTGGTGTCCGGATCGTACCCCATGCCAATAATTCGCGCACTGAACTCGCCCCAGTACGATGACGACAAGGAGGGCATGAAGGGTGTGCGCTCCCTGGTAGAGGGCATGGTGTCGGCCATCATGAGGCTGAACGGGTACGCATGACGCCGGACGATCCGCCAACCCGGACGTTCTGAACGCCATCGTGCTCAGTGAAAAAGACTCTGTTTCGCACGTATGGAAAAACCGGGTCCCGATGCGTGCGCGCATCCCATACGTCCCGGCATCGTCCATGCCATGGGGTTTGATGCGGCCCGCCCTACGACGGGCCGCGCTTCCCGTGTTTTCAGAAAAAGAAGAAACCGCATCCCTCGGACACGGATATCCTGGCGACGGCCTCCATCCTGTCGACGGGGCCGCTGTAGCGTCTGACCATCATCTTGCCTTCCTCAGGCAGCGCCTCCCTGAGCACATCCACCTCTCTGAGGAGCTCCTTCGCGTCGTCGGGGGTGAATCTCCTCCCCTCCTTCACGGCCTCTGGGACCGAGGCGACTATGGGGCAGTCGTGCCTGCCGGCGATCTCCGGCAGAAGGCTGTTGTCCGGACCGAAGGCCCCGATGCATCCGCGGCCCTTGTCCCAGGACAGGGGGCAGTTCGAGCACATCTCGTTCATCTCATCGAAGCTGAGCATGTCCCAGCCGGTGAGCCTGTCCTCCTGCGATGCCTTCGCGAGCACGGACTCCCTCATATCATCGGGAAGGCCCTCGAGGACGATCCATCCGGTGACCACGGTCTCCGCGAGGGGTTCCAGCAGCTCCCTGTCGGCATCCTTCTTCACCTTGTCCATGTAGATGGCGTCCGACTCGGGGTTGATCCTGTTGCGTTTGATGAACGCATCCCAGTCATCGACGGCCCCCTTGGCGGTCTCCAGGTCCACCTTGACGTCCCTCTCCATGTACTGCTCGAACCCGGTGGGGTCGGCCAGGTGGACCTTCACGATGTTCGCGCGCAGCTCCCTGCAGGGCGCGCTGGGCGCCTCAGTCTCGCATATGCCGATGTTGATTCCCATGCCCTTCAACTCCATGCCGTGTCACGGCTGAACGCCGAGCGATGGGCGCCGTCCTAATTAATCTCACTGGAGGACGGTCCCGCTGCGTGAGACCACGACCTCGGTGATGCGCACGTCCCTTCCGCACGATCCGGCCGCTTCCCTGACAAGTCTGGAGAGCGCACCGCAGCAAGGCACCTCCATCCTGACGATCCTCACCTCGTCTATTGGGTTCTGCGAGAGTATGTCGCGGAGCTTGTCGAACCTGGAGCGGTCGTCGAGCTTGGGGCATCCGATGATCACGGGGCCTGCGCCGACCATCCTGCGTCTGAAGTCGTCCATGACGAACGCGGTGCAGTCGGCGCCCACGACTAGGGTCCCCCTGAAGAAGTCGGACCTGGACGGGACGAGGGCTATCTGGATCGGCCACTGGTATCCGGGATCAGCCATGAGGCAGGCGGAGGGGTCGCTGTTGACTATGGAACCGCTGAGGTCATTCCCCGACCTCACGGGGTCGGTGAACGATATGGCCCCCTGAGGGCATGCCGGCAGGCAGTCCCCCAGGCCATCGCATACGTCCTCGCGGACCAGCGTCGCCTTGCCGTCGACCAGCGCGATGGCGCCTTCGTGGCAGGCCGTGACGCACAGCCCGCATCCGTCGCATCTGTCCCTGTCGATGATGATCTTCCTTCCGAGCATGCATGGTTGACGGATCCGGTTGTTAAGAAGATGACGTCGTTTCTACAACATGATGGTCTTATCGTCTGTCAGCGTCTTCTCTTTCTATATAGAATACCAATGATTATAGAATTTACATCATCAAAATATATATCTTTACTCGGGGCTCCGAGACCGGTTGTTATCGGATGCAGTGCACGAATCCCATGGGGCCGGACGATATTGAGCATCTTCTGGAGAGATACGAGAGGGCCGAGGCCAGGGTCAGGGAGGCGAGGGACCGCCATGACCGCGCCAGGGCCGTCGGCAGGCTGTACGAGATGTCCTGGAAGAATCCGTACGCGGCGTTCCGCGCCGGGGAGATATCGGAGCTCGGGATGTTCGGCAGGGCCCCGGATCACCTCGAGGCCGCGAACATGTACCTCCGCGCCCACAGGTTGGGGGACACCAGGGCCACATGGAGGCTCATTACAGACCATCCGTGCTCCGCATCGTCCGAGGAGGAGGCGGACAGGTCCCGCAGGCTGTTCATGGAGGCCGCGCTGCCCAGCCGCACCAGGAGGGCGGACGGCACATGGATGTACACCATTAACGAGGCCTTCGTGGAGGAGGCGGAGGCCAGGGCCGAGAGCGCGTCCTGGATCAGGCCGATGCTGGCTGAGGCCCTGTTCCTTGCCGGGGACGGGGGCTGCCGTCACTGGGCCGAGATGGCCGTATCCGACGGGGACACCGGTTCCGAGACCATACTGGCGGAATGCCTGCTGGACGACGCCTGCGGGGCCGAGGACCCGGACGACGGCGCAAGGATGTCAGCTGACGCGGTGTCGATGCTGAACGGTCTGAAGGACAGGGACTGGAGGGCCAGGCTGGCACTGGGCAGGGAGGCGTTCTGCTCCCCGGTCACAGGGTCGGACGATGCGCTGGCACTCGAGAACATCCTCGCGGCAGTCTCGATGTGTCCGGACCAGGACGAGCGCAGGTCCGAGATGCTCCCGTACCTGGAGTACTACGCCGCATCCCTGGACGGGCTGGAACCCGAGACGAGGCATCTGGCACGTTCGGGGAGGGTGCGGTTCCCGGGGCCTTCGGCACCCATGTCGTGCGCGTCCCTGGGATGGTCGGCGGTCCCCGAATGGGCGCTGCTCCTGCGGGTCACCAGGACGGCCGCAGACGGGACGACGGCCCTGAGGCGCAACCGCGGTCCGCATGGAGGATTCGAAGACGGCACGTTCGCGGTGGTGCCCGCATCCTCGGAAAGCGATCTGCCGCCGAGGTCCGCGATGTTCCTGTTCAAGCCCACAGGTCTCAGGCTGGACCTGGGGGAGGATGTGATGGGGATAGAGGCGATCCGCGAGGAGCTGGACGAGGAGCAGCTTAGGCAGGTCTTCCTTATCTGCGTTGACAGTGCCAGGCACTCGATCGGAGGTGGTGTGATATGAAGCCGTCGAAGATAGCCGAGGCGGTGGGCAGGGGACTCGACGGCGACACGTCGATGTGGGAGGACTGTCCCGAGAGGGCCGGGGACGGCACGCCTAGCAGGCGTCTGGAGATCGGTTCGGGATTCACACTCGGTTCCACCGACACGGGGTTCGAGCTCTACCACGATGACGGCTTTTCCATGACGATGGAGGTGCTGGCACATGATGGGGGTGTGTTCACCGGTCCCGGATCGGAGGCGGTGTTCAGGTCCCTGGGCGCCAGGCGCACCCATGTGGAGCTGGACCCGGAGGAGCTGGAGCGGTTCGTGGGGATGGTCCTCATGGACTCCAAGGACGAGGGCGGCATGTTCCTTCTGAGCGACGAGCTGGGGATCGACGTGAGGGAGGAGGTCGGGCATCCCGCGAGGAGGATCTGCACGGCGTCGTTCACATCGACCGACGGGAAGGTGTCGTTCCAGGGGGAGGGCGAGGCCGTGTTCATGCTGGAGGGGCCCGCCATAGTAGGTGACGGGTTCACGCTGCTGATCCCCATGGACCTGCTCACGCTGAGGTCCTACAGGGAGAGGCTGTACGACGTATCGAGGGACACCCGCAGGTATCTGGAGCTGAATCGTTTCAATGGCAATCCCTCTGTTGCGGAGACGAGGAGGAGGGAGATCGCCGCCGCCCTGGGAAGGTGCAGGCCCGGGTCGAGGTCCATGAGGATCCCGAGGGACTCCGACGAGGACTGCGGATGGGAGGAATGACTGGGCGATGTGCCCCCATTCCAATCTGCCGCGGGAGATGTCCGACCGGTTCCCGGTAGGTATTCGTGACAACAATCGACCGAATCGAGGTCGATGTTTCTCTACCGACTCCCAATCGTCTCTTGTCCAAATCACCTATATCGGAATTGATCGGATAGTCACAGATTCCATGTCAGCGGACAGCAGTGAAGGGGGTATGTCCCCTCTTACTGGTTCCATCACGCCTTATGCGGTCTGAAGACCTTCGGCATCTCTCCGGTAATCGCACTGTACTTGAGCAGCATTTTCATCCGATTCATAGCCTCGCGGGATGGAATGCTGAAGTGCTCCGATGCGGGGACCACTCCTATGAGGAGGTTTACCAGATGCTGGGAGTAGGTTATGTCACCCACCACACTGACTCTCAGGCTGTCGGTCGTCTGTTCAATCGGATAAGGTAGGTCGAAGCACGCCTCCTCCAATGGACTTTTGAAGGTTCCTCCGTGGAACGACAGATATCTGAGGGCGTTCAGTCTGAACGTCAACAGTGCAGGGATGGTCTTTCCGTCGATTTTGTATTCGCCGAATCCAGCGTATCTTGTGCTCCATCCGATGAATTTCCTGTCTCTTCCTGCCATCAGATCGGCTAAGGCGGCTTTGAACAGCTCCCTGTCTACCGCACCGACGGTCTCCGGATTGAGCATGATCACCTCTCCCGAGTCCGAGCACCAGGTCGATCTGCTGTTCATAAGCATGACCATGGCCGAAGGCGACATCTGAGCGAGACATAAGGTGGGGAGGATCAGATGCTCATCCACAGCTGATGGATATTCTCTCAGGACGCATTCGAGGATGCCGTCTCTGATCCCATCATCCAGATCATCAGGTGGGATTTCGATCCACCGTCCATTGGACCTTTCGTAGATCCTCATCCTTGATTCCAATTCCCTTTCGTCTTCGGGTGCGATACCGAGTGAAGCACAAGAGGACTCCATCCTGCGGGTGCTGTCGGGGTCCAAATCGAACAATTGCCGGGGATCCGATCTTCCGTCGAGATGGGTGCTCATCCGCTCCAGCGCCGTCTTCTCATCTCTTACGGCCGAGATGACATCGTCAAGGTATCTGGTGATGTCATCTTTGGTGTGTTTGCAATCATTCGCGAGTCTGTTCGGTATCCTGTCCGGTCTCTCCTCCTCCATCAGGTCCAGAACGATTTCGGCATCATTCAGTTCAGAGATCCTCTCCTTAAGCTCAAGACAGTTTGTCAGGAATCTCTCGAATGGTTCGCGGTCCTCGTACACACGCGGATATCTCCCTACAGGCGGGAACCTTACCATGTAATCGCGTCCATTGCCGCTGATTATTATGCCAACGTCCTTGCCCATGGATCTCAATCTGTTGAGAATCGCCCCTCTGTCCATCATCAGTCTGCAGTAATGGGTGTCCAGGAGCAGGTCGTTACTCCGGTCGATGTCGTCGAAGTACCTTCCGGTTCCAGACGCTTTTCTGATACCATCTTTCATGAACCCCTTCGCACCCTGGTCATCGAGGGCTATGGGCCCGCCGGCTGCAGACATGAATCCCATGATGTAGTCGATGTAATGTGTGAATCCATCATAGGTCTCGACCGGGTAGTACAGCTTGCGGTTACGGACGTTGTTGTCGCATCTCGTCAGGAATCCCTTGGAGCGAAAGTCCTCCACGATCTTCTTCGTGTTCTCACGGTTAACGACGCTTCTCACATCCGTACCGTTGTCGGAGCGTTCGACGGCCCCTCTGATGAAGAGGCCGTCATCGAACGACCTCACTATCCCCTGAATGTCATTGTGTCTATAATGGGGCGGGAACTCGGTCGTACCCAGTTCCTCAGGCCGAAGCTCGGATGTGCCTTTGCTCATCCCTTCGTAAAGTTCCTCCATCAGATGATTCAGGATCTGGAACCTTGCCGGGGTGTATCTGTATTGGCTCTTTCTCTTCGCCATGACGTGTTCATCACAGGGATCGTATATCAATGATGATTCAGTTGTAAATTTTATTATGAAATTTCCATAACTGAAACGGTATATCAACATCATGACGATATCATCCGTTCCGGTGAACCGAGGGTGATCGGAGACATACATCGGAATAGTACTGTGGCGGACGGGGTTTTTCGTTCAGCCAACCTGCATCTTGTTTCAGCTTGCAACTATCGTTGCGGCTTCTGCTTCAGCAAAAACCTGTGCAATGGCATCATGGGTGTTGACGGGTGGAGTCCTATACTCAGAAGGCTGAGGGATGCCGGGGTCAGGAAGGTTAACATGGCCGGAGGTGAGCCATTCCTCTATCCATATCTGGTGCCGTTGTGTCGGGTGTGCAGGGATATGGGCTTCATGGTGGGCATCGTGTCCAACGGCTCACTCATCGATGGGGATGTCCTCGAGGAGTTGAAGGGGAACGTGGATTGGCTCGGGCTGTCTGTGGATTCAGTAAGGGAGGACGTGGAGGAACGGGTCGGCAGAGGTACAGGGGACAGCAGTCACATCAACAGAGTCGTCGCTGCAGCGGATGCCGCCCATTCGGTCGGCATGTCCGTGAAGCTGAATATCACAGTCGTATCTGAGAGTGTGTCGGACGATTTCAGGCCATTGATCAAGCGGATCGATCCGCAGCGTGTGAAGGTCTTCCAGGTGTTGGAGTTGGGGAATGTGAACTCCGACGGCTTCGGCAGATATGCCGTGTCCGATGATGCTTTCAGGTCATTCAGGGACAAGCACATCGACGTCAGACTATCCAACGGGGAGGTCATCGTGTTCGAAGATAACGATACGATGGAAAATTCGTATCTGATGCTGGATCCACTTGGGAGGGTGATGACAAACAGGGGCAGGGTGCTGGAGATCCGGGATACGTCGTCCTTCCTGGATTCTGGGATGGATGGTCTGGACTACCGGAAGTATGTAGACAGGGACGGATTGTATTTCATGAATGGATGAACACTGGCATCGAAGGACGGTCGGTTGAACATGATTACTTAGAGACTAATCTAAAATCCGATTCTCCCTCCCATTCCTGTATAATTCGGTCGACAACAATGGGATCCGGACTTTCTACCAAGAATTGCTAATTGCCAAATAATCGATTCTCAATCATTATGGGATGACATTCGTTTATGATAATTGTATGTCTTCAATCTGGAAGATGTCGTCGGTAGTACAGCTATGATCAGGATACGATGTGGTGCACCATGTGTTACTCGATCTCTGTCGTATTTGTTGATAGTCATATCTTAATTGTTCTGTCATTGCAGATAGATAATGAATTTATATATGCAATCTTAAGACAAAATCGATAGGAATAGCCGATGATATGATTGTTAAAATTCATATAATTGTATTTTAGAAATCATATAGTTCAACATACTGAGGTCCATGACAGAATGTCTGTTTCATCTGGCAATGGGCATCAGTTCTGAGGATCGCAGATGGGCGTTCATATGAAACGGCGGTCTTCGTTCTGTATGGTGGGTATTAAGAATCTCTTTCACATGGGGTCGGCCATGGAGAAAGGCAACATCAAAATCATGGGTGTGGCGGCGATCGTCATCGTCGTCTGTCTACTGTTCTCGTTCTTCACCCAGTGAGGTTGGGCGTCAGGACCAAACGCACTATGCATCAGCTGTGGCTATGGATCGGATCCCACCGTATTCGCATGGCACGCTCCATGGCGCATACTGTCGAACAGCGGATGCTGTCGTCGTGCCATGGGATTCAACCACAGGTCTCGGAGGTTCATCCAGACGGGTCCAGGTCGAAGTCCCAATCTATCATCCTGGAGCAGAACGCATCGGCCAGCAGCGCATCGGGCACGAAGCGGTCGTACTTCTCCAGTCTCAGGGTCTCGTTCTCCTCCAGGAGCATCGACCTGTCGCCTTTCTCCCTGATGAGCTCCAGGCCGTCCAGTATCTCGTCGACCGTCAGGTTCGTGTCCAGGGCGATGACCAGCGGACTGAACGCGTACATGACTCTGATACCCCGGATGTGGGACAGCATCCTCCTGAGCGTGTCGAACTGGACGGTTCCCAGCCAGGGGTATACGTCGAAGCCGTACTCTGTGGACACGAACACGTTCCTGGCGCCAGATTCGCGGAATGCGGACCTTGACGATGCCAGGGTCTCCCTGGCGTCCGCGTCCAGGTATCTGTAGTCGTCGTCCGATGCCAGGACCTCCCTCGTCTTCCTCACCACGCCCGTGTGAACGACGGGGGCCTCGGATTTCCACTTGGCGTCCGCCTCTCCATCCGTCTCCACGGCATCCGCCCATCCGTCGCCCCTCCTCACGATCATCCACACCCTTCCGGCGAGGGCGACCGTGGCGCCGACGTCGGGTTCGCCCTGGACCGTTCCGACTGTGGACCCTCCGGAACGGATCTCGGTCTCGCTCCGGGATTCGAACACGGCCGGGAAGTCCTTGCCGTAGGCCACCGGCTCCCCCTTGGGACCGATCAACAGGGTCAGGTCCTCGGTCTGGATCAGGGTTCCCTTGTTGATCATGTGCTTCAGCAGGAGACGGTAGTCCTCCCTCGGGATCGATGAGAAGGGGGACAGGGACAGCACCCTGTCGCACAGGTCGCCGAACCTCAGGTACTCCTCGGTCCCCTTCAGCTCCGCCAGGGTCTGGTGGAACAGCAGGCCGTAGGGCACCGGGTCCGGGGAGAGGGGTTCCGTCCAGCCGTCGTTCAGATAGAGCTCCGTCTCGGCGATCCCCCTGGCCAGTTCCAGTGACACACCGGAGATCCCAGGGCGCCATTCGGCGTGGTCGTCGTTGCAGAACATTATCAGCTCCTGCCTTCCGCCCCTGCGTCCCGACCTGCCCATCCTCTGGACCATGCTGGAGCAGGAGTACGGAGCACCTATCTGGACGATCCTGTCCAGGCCGCCGATGTCTATCCCCAGCTCCAGGGTCACCGTCGCCACGACCGTCGCAGGCACATCGCCTCTGAGGTCGTCCTCCGCGGTGTGCCTCACGGTGCCCGAGAGGGATCCGTGGTGGACCCTGACAGGGTTGCGGGATCCCTTCGCCTGCGACACCTTCGCCAGGGATCTGGCGGTCCTCTCGGCCCCGGCCCTGCTGTTCGTGAAAACTATGCATCCGTAGGGGTCGGTGAGTCTGAACAGCTCCGAGTAGTAGCGGGAGACCGCAGCCTTCCTCCGGCCCTCCGGGTCCTCCGGCGGGAACGAGAAGTGCTTTATTCCGATCCTGCAGGAGCGACGGTCGTCCGAGGAGACGACCCTCACGGCCCTGTCGGAACCTGACCCCAGCCAATCCGCGGCCGACTCCGGGTCGGAGAGGGTGGCCGACAGCCCGATCCTCCTCGGGGAGCATCCGCATATCCTCTGGATGCGCTCGAGCTCGCAGAGCAGCTGCAGCCCCCTGTCGGATGCCATGAACGAATGGACCTCGTCCACGACAACGAACCTGAGTTCGCCGAACATGCCCCTCAGGGCGTCCCGATGGTTGTCTATCAGCCCCTCGAGCGATTCGGGTGTTATCTGCAGGATCCCGCGGGGCTTCTCCATCGCCCTGCCCTTCCTGTAACCGTCCACGTCCCCGTGCCATCCCACGACCGGTATCCCCGATTCGCGGAGCATCCGCTCGAGACGCGAGAACTGG
>CAZLMR010000025.1:0-10914 GCA_964560575.1 uncultured Methanomassiliicoccales archaeon
ATGTAATAGGCACAGTCATGGGTCCCGCCCCGTTCCCGGAGATGGTGTGCGAGTTCCAGTGTGTCATCGGCAGGGAGGTCAGGAGGCAGATCATGGAGGCAGAGGGCCGTCTGCCGGACTGTCTGGTCGCCTGCGTCGGAGGAGGAAGCAACGCCATCGGTCTTTTCCACGAGTTCGTCAACGATCCCGGTGTAAGGATGGTTGGTTGCGAGGCCGCAGGGAAGGGCGTCGACACAGACATGCACGCCGCCACCATGACTAAGGGCACCACCGGCATCTTCCATGGCATGAAGTCCCTGTTCTGCCAGAACGAGTACGGGCAGATCGCCCCGGTCTACTCGATCTCTGCCGGATTGGACTATCCGGGGATCGGTCCTGAGCATGCGTTCCTCAAGGCCATCGACAGGGCCGAATACGTGGCGATCACGGACGACCAGGCGGTGGATGCGTTCGAGTACCTTTCCAGGACGGAGGGCATCATCCCCGCGATAGAGAGCGCTCATGCCGTGGCGTACGCGAGGGAGCTCGCCCCGACGATGTCCAAGGACGACATCATCGTCGTGAATCTCTCCGGACGCGGGGACAAGGACGTAGCCGCCATCGCAAGGTACAGGGGGAGGGACATCCATGACTGATCACACGCAAGATCTCGAGAGAGTGTTCTCTCGCAGGGCGTTCATCCCGTTCGTCACATGCGGCGATCCGGACATCGAGACCACCGAGGGCCTTGTGAGGGCCATGGCGGAGGCCGGTGCCGACCTGATCGAGTTGGGCATCCCGTTCTCGGACCCCATCGCAGAGGGTCCGGTCATCCAGGGTGCCGACGTCAGGGCGCTGTCCTCCGGGGTAACCACCGACGACATATTCGATATGGCGGAGCGCGTGCGCGCGGACCTGGACGTCCCGATACTGGTGATGACGTACATCAACCCTGTCTTCGTCTACGGTCCGGACAGGTTCATGGAGCGCTGCCGCAGGGCGGGGATCTGTGCGATCATCGTCCCCGACATGCCTTACGAGCAGAAGCAGGACCTCCAGCCATACTGCACCAAGTACGATGTCAAGCTGATCTCGATGATAGCCCCGACTTCCGAGGACAGGATATCGATGATCGCCTCCGAGGCGGAGGGATTCATCTACATCGTCTCTTCCATGGGTGTCACCGGTGTACGCACGTCATTCAGCTCTAATCTGGAGGACATGGTCGCCGCGGTCAGGAGGGCCACCGACATCCCATGCGCGATCGGGTTCGGGATATCCACGCCCGAGCAGGCCAGGAGAATGACCGACATCGCCGACGGCGCAATCGTGGGCTCAGCCATCGTCAGGATCATCGCAGAGCACGGGAGGGATTCCGTGCCGTACGTCGCGGAGTACGTCAGAGCCATGAGGGCCGAGCTGGACAAGGCATGATATCCGACGTCTTCCAGTTTCGGCGACAGCCCATCGGAGCCATCCCATTTCTTTCAGGCAACGGCCGGGACGGAACCGCAACTCCCATTGAAAGGACATCCGCCCGCGGAATGCGATGCCATTCGTGGTAACCGCATCCCGCGGGTTCCCGGGATGTCGTATGGTTTTTCAGACTCCGGTCGTAACTCAATAGAGATACAGCTCCGTCCTCCTCAGATGCGAGTACAATCCTGCTGCCGCGATCAGCACGGCCATCGCCACAACGGCCATGATCATTGTGGAATGCTGATGGAACGCAGCGGAAGCGAACAGCGGGACCATCACCGACCCCAGCCCTATCCCGAGTGTCCCCAGCATGGACACCGACCCTCCCTTCACGGCGTAGTATTCGCTGCTCCAGTCGTATCTGGGATAGCGGACGTTCATGGCCATCCCGAGAGCCGGTATGAACAGGGCGTAAGCCGTGGGGACAGCGATCAGGAGGACCAGGTCGAAGCCCGATACACCCATGCCTGTTGCGAGTATTCCGATGCTCAGGAACTCCATGGGGACGATCAGGGTGAGGTTCACGAGGATCTTCGACAGGAATATGTCCCATGGCCTCAGAGGAGCCGTCCCGAGGATCCAGCGCGTCAGCCCTTCCATCGAGAGCGACACGGCGGTCGTGGACGATGTCCCGATGAAGAACGAGACGAAGAACGGCAGGGATGATGCCAGATAGGGCATGATCTGTCCGAGTCCGTCGGAGGAATCCAAGGAGTCAGAATACCCCATCAGATAGGACAGGACCACAAGAAGGAGCATGCCGATCGCGGTGTTCGTTATGTACACCCTGCTGGACACATAGCGTCTGAGGTCCCTGCGGTACATCGCGTACAAACTGCCTCTGGAATGAGGTTCCGATTTCGAGATCTTGCGGTTGCTGGATGCGGTTTCCGAATTCAATCTTCTCAAGAACACGGAGGCCACAATGACGACGAAGGCGGAAGATGCGAGCGACGTGATCAGAAGCATCATCATGCTCTCCGCATCCACATCGGCCCATCCCGAGACCCAGGTGGCCGGAGGGCAGTATGAGGATACGATGCCGACAAGCGAATCGATCATATCGTCTTCTCCGGGGGTTCCGGTCATGAGTTCCGTGAGTGCCACGATTAGCGCAACGATGGCGATCAGCGAGATTATGGAAAAGGCACCCTTGTTCGATGAATTCGATCCAATTCTCGTCATCACGGTCCCCAGGGCCGTTCCGATGGAGGCGGGGATCAGTGCCCCGATCAGCATCGCCACAAGGAACATGACCGTCGATCCGAGCGAGAGCTGATCCGGTATCGTCACGATCCCTATCGATGAGAGGTACAGGCACACCGCAGCGCTCATGAGATATATAGACAGGAAGCGCGACAGGGCGATGTCGGACGATCCGATGGGCATGGACATCACGATGTCGTAGTCGCCGAACACGAATGCGTGGGATCCCCTGAAGAACGACATCCCCAGAGCAGCAGACAGGGATATGAAGGCGGTCAGGAGCGGGACATGTCTTCCGTATCCCACCGAGGCCAGGGAATCCATGAACATGTGCATCATGAACCCGAAGACCACGGCCACAAGGGCCACCGACATCAGATAGGTCAGAGCATCGCGGCTTCCGTTCCCCCTGTGAGCGATCGCTCCGAGACGAAGCTCCTCCGAGAGCTGTATCTTCAGGAGGGAGAGAACATCATTGACCATCGGCCATCAACTCCAGGAAGGCGTCTTCGAGAGTACCCTCCCCGCGGATGTCGCTCATGCTCCCCGATGCGACAAGCTTACCGGACCTTATCACTGAGACGGTGTCGCAGAGCCTCTCGGCCACATCCAGGACGTGTGTGGAGAAGAATACCGCGCACCCGGAGTCGCACATCTCGCGCATGATCGTCTTCAGGGCATGGGTGGATTCCGGATCGAGGCCGACCAATGGTTCATCAAGGATCAGAAGCTTCGGATCGTGGGAGAGGGCGCCGATTATCGCCAGCTTCTGCTTCATGCCGTGGCTGTAGGAGCCGATCAGGTTGCCCAGATCGTTCTGGAGTCCGAAGAGGGCGGACAGCCTGTCGATCCTCTCGCGGCGGTCCTCGGATGATACGCCGTAGACGTCGCAGATGAATTCCAGATACTGCATCCCAGAGATGTAGTCGTAGAGGTCGGGGTTGTCCGGGATGTATGCGAACGACCTCTTGCATTGAACAGGGTCATCCCTGATGGAGTATCCGTCGATCGTTATGGTTCCCTCATCGAACTCCATCAGTCCGACGACGGCTCTGAGGGTCGTGGTCTTGCCTGCCCCATTCCGTCCGATGAAGGCGTGTATCTCGCCCTGACGTACCTCCAGGGAAAGGTGGGATACAGCCTTCTTGCCACCCTTGTATGTCTTAGACAAACCCTCTATGCAGAGGATGCTACCAGTTTTCCGATTCCCATCCATGGTCATCGGATACCATGGTATCTCGCTTCTGTATTTATTAAGTGTTAATCCAACTTTGATACTAATCTTCTAAGAGCAGAATCTCACGAATGGGGAGGGGATAGGATGAGGCCGACTGTGTGGTATTTGCGGCCTTCAGCAGGCTCGTTCTTCCCAAGCCTTCTGATGATTTCCGCGATCTCCCTAAGGGCACCGTTGATCTCCTCGTCGGTTGCTAGCACGGGGCCCATGGAGAATCCGCATTCGCGGGCGAGGTCCGCGTCGGGATCGTCGCAGTACTCCCGGAACTGCTGCACGAAGCTAAGGACGAACTGCAGGAACATGGAGTAGTACATCTCCGAGGGGTTCGTCTTGAGGGCCGATTCCATGTCCTCGAAGACCCTTCTCACCGGAGCGTATGTGCGTTCCACCGTGCCGCGTTTCTTGACCTCGTCGACCACTTCTATCAACCCATCCTCCGTGAGGCGTTTAAGATGGCGGTACATCGTCGCGCGTGGGATGTTCGGATATTTCGTGTGAAGCTCACTGGCCTTGGAGCATGTTCCGCGCAGTATCTCCACGAACAGCTGGCATCTGTACGGGTCGGCCAGGCAGTCGACCAGATGGCGGTTGTATTCACTCGCGGGGTCGGATTCATCCATCATCTGGATGATGGGGGTAGAAGTAAATCAGGGATTGCTCTGGGCCGTCGATGACAGAATGGTGAACATCCTCCCATCAGTTCCGATATCCTGGGTGCGGATGCTTCGATGGATTCTCGGTGAACGGTCTCTGGCCCATGCTCATGTATGCCCGTGAACGGTCTCGAGGAAGGCCGACATCTTGGATGGGTCCTTCCTCCCGTCGGTCTCCACCCCGGAACTGACATCGACCCCATACGGATGGAGCATCTCCACTGCGTCACGGATGTTATTCGGGTTCAATCCTCCGGAGAGGATGTAATCCCGCTTCATTCCCTCCAGGAGCGACCAGTCGAAGGTCCTGCCGGAGCCCATTCCCGCATCCAGGAGCACATCGTCCGCGTCCGAGCGGTTGGCGGCCTCGACATCCCTGTCATCCCTGACGAGGAACGTCTTGATCACCGGCGCGTCGACGAGGCGTCTGAGTCCGTGGATGTAGGCGTCGTCCTCCACGCCGTGTAGCTGTACAGCGTCGATGATCCCTGATCCGACGAGGTCCGCTATCACCAGCGGGTCTTCGTCCACGAAAACCCCCACCTTGACGATGGATGGGTCCAGTCCGGACCCCAGCTCCCGGGCGGCATCCCTGGTCACGCATCTGCGGCTGGGGCCGTAGAACACGAACCCTGCCATGTCGGGCGACAGGGAGTTCACTGCCTCGATGTCCTCAGGACGGGTGAGTCCGCAGATCTTGACCAGCGTCATGTCCTCATCGCCTCCATCAGCGACCTCCTGTCCGGACTGCGCATGAAAGCCTCCCCCACGAGAACGGCGTCGAAGCCCGCTTCGGAGAGAATCCTCACGTCATCGGCGCCGCCTATGCCACTCTCCGAGACGCATACGATCCCGTCAGGGATGGAGTCCCTCAGGCGGAGGCTGTTGCCTATGTCCACCTGGAAGGTGGAGAGGTCGCGGTTGTTCACGCCTATAATCCCGGCGCCGCTCGATACGGCCCTCTCCACCTCGTCCCGGGTGTGGGTCTCTACGAGCGCCGACATCCCCAGCGACTCGGCGAGCTCGCGGTAGTCCGTCAGCTGTGTGTCGCTCAGTATGGATGCTATAAGCAGGACAGCCGAGGCTCCGATCTCCCTGGCGCGGTACACCTGGTACTCGTCGATTACAAAGTCCTTCCTGAGGATCGGTGTTTCGACCGAATCGGCGATCTCCTCGAGGAACCTGTCGTCCCCGCGGAAGTACTTCGGTTCGGTGAGCACCGAGATGGCGGAGGCGCCGGCTGAGGCGTATTCCCTTGCGATGTCCAGATACGGGAAGTCCTCGCTGATGATCCCCTTGGACGGTGAGGCCTTCTTGACCTCGCATATCAGTGACATCCCCTCCGATTCCAGAGCCCTCTCGAAAGGGAACCCCGTGCGTCTGGGACGGACGCGGCTCCCCTCGATCACCTCATCGATCGGTCTGACCGTGCGCTCGAAGTTGACCCTCAGACGGGTGTCCGCGACGATGCTGTCCAGGATGGTCGACATCACATCGCCCCCGTGAGCGAGATGTATCTGTCCAATGTGACGGTGGCCGCTCCGGAATCTATCGCCTGGGCGGCCAGCTCCATCCCGTCCTTTATCGACTTCACCTTCCCGACCGTGTACAGGCCGGCACCCGCGTTCAGGAGGACGGCGTCCCTCTTGGCTCCCTTCTGTCCGGAGAGCACCGCGCGTGTAATCGCCGCATTCTCCTGCGGACCCCCTCCGAGCAGCTCATCATGTGGATGCCTCTTGATCCCGAAGTCCTCCGGGGAGATGACGTAGTCCTGGAGCGCCCCGTTCCTCACCTCGGTGCACAGGGTGATGTCGGACACCGAGATCTCGTCCAGACCGTCAACGCCGTACACGACCATGGCGTTCCTGATCCCCATCTTGGCCAGCACCCTCGCCATCGGGGTGATCATGGCCTTGGAGTAGACCCCCGAGAGCTGGCTGCCGGCGGCGGCGGGGTTGGTGAGGGGACCGAGGATGTTGAACACGGTCCTGAATCCCAGCTCCTTCCTGATCGGTGCCACATATCTCATCGAGGTGTGGTATCTCTGTGCGAACATGAATCCGAACCCGCATTCCTCCAGGATCCTCTGGGTGTCCTCGGGCGGAAGGTCGATGTTCGCCCCCAACGCCTCGAGCACATCGGCGGCACCGCACCTGCTGCTTGCCGCTCTGTTCCCGTGTTTCGCCACGGGGACCCCGCATGAGGCGACCACGAACGCGGACGTCGTGGATATGTTGAATGATCCGGATCTGTCCCCTCCGGTGCCTACGATCTCGAGGGCGTCCGAATGGTCGCCCGGAAGCCTCAATCCATGGGAGCGCATCTCCGTCGCGGAGGCTGCGATCTCGTCCACCGTCTCCCCCTTCACGGTCAGAGCCGTCAGGTACGATGAGATGAGGGTGGGGGAGCACTCCCCGCTCATGATGCAGTCCATGACGCCCCTGGCCTCGTCGAACGTCAGATCCTCCCTTCTCGAGAGCTTCAGGAGCGCGTCGGTGACGATGGTCACATCCTCACCCCCATGAAGTTGGCTATCATCCTCGGTCCCTCCGGTGTGAGTATGGATTCAGGATGGAACTGGAGCCCGAACACCTTCCTGTCCGGATCCTCCACCGACATCACCTCCCCGTCGGCCGTTGCTGATGTGACCCTCAGCTCTGGTGGAAGGGTGCCGCGGTCGACGGCCAGCGAGTGGTACCTCCCCACGCGGGTCCTGGCACCGACACCTCTGAACAGAGGGGAGTCCCTGTCGACGATGGCCTCCGAGCATTTGCCGTGCATCAGCCTGGAGGCGTAGGTCACCGTGGCACCGTATGCGACGCAGATGGCCTGATGCCCCAGGCATACTCCGAGTATCGGGACGGTCCCGCGGAGCTCCCTGACCGCCTCGATGCAGATCCCGGCGTCCTCCGGCCTTCCTGGGCCGGGCGAGAGCACGATCCTGTCAGCCCCCATCGATGCCAACTCGTCTACGGTGACCTGGTCGTTCCTCACGACCACCACCTCGGGGTCGATGGTCCCGATGGCCTGGTAGAGGTTGTACGAGAAGCTGTCGTAGTTGTCCACGATGACGGTGGTCATTCCAATCCCTCCGCCGCTCTGCGGACGGCCTCGACAACTGCCCTGGCCTTGTTCATGCATTCGCGGTACTCGTTCTCCGGGATGCTGTCGGCGACGATCCCAGCTCCCGATCTGACGAAGACCTTCCCGTTCTTCCTGTATGCGATCCTGATGCCGATGCAGACATCCATGTTACCGGTCAGGTCGATGTAGCCAATCGCACCGCCGTATATCCCGCGCTTGCAATCCTCCAGGTCGTCGATGATCCTGCAGGCCATCAGCTTCGGGGCCCCGGAGAGGGTGCCTGCTGGCAGGACGGCCTCTATGGCGTCCAGGGCGTCCATGTCATCGCGGATGACGCCGCGGACGGTGGAGCCTATGTGCATCACATGCGAGAACCTCTCGATCTCCATGTATTTCTCGACCTCCACCGAGCCGAACTCCGACACCTTCCCGATGTCGTTCCTGCCGAGGTCGACGAGCATGTTGTGCTCCGCGAGCTCCTTCTCGTCCGAGAGGAGCTCCCTCTCCAGACGGGCGTCCTCCTCGTCAGTGCGGCCGCGTGGTCTGGTGCCGGCGAGGGGGAACGTGTGGAGCACGCCGTCCCTGAGCTTCACCAGGGTCTCCGGGGATGCTCCGGCGACCTCTATGTCGCTCCCGGAGAAGTAGAACATGTACGGGGAGGGGTTGGTGGTCCTCAGGATCCTGTATACGTCCAGGAGGCTTCCGTCCATCTCCGCCTCGAGGCGGTTGGACAGGACCACCTGGAAGATGTCGCCCTCCCTGATGCGGTCCTTGGCGGCCTCGACCATCTCGCAGTAGCGCTCCTCGGAATGCATCGGTTTGAAGTCCGATTTGAGCACGGTGGGGACGCGATTGCGGCCCTTCCCGTTTCTGATGACATCGATTATCGTGTCGATGGTATCGCAAGCGTGATCGTAGTCCATCGAAGGCTCGTTCGCGACGGTGTGCGCGATGACGGTGATGGTCTGCCTGAAGTTGTCGAAGACGATGACCTTGTCGAACAGCATCAGGTCCGCGTCCTTGAAACCCTCATCGTCCATGGCATCGATCCGGAGCGACGGTTCGGCGTACTTGATGTAGTCATACGAGAAGTATCCGACGAGGCCTCCGGTGAACGGAGGCATCCCTTCGATTACGGGGCTTCTGTACTTTCCGACGACATCTCTGATGACATCGGACGGACTGTCGGTCTCGAACGGCCTGGTTCCGTCCCTGTCCGTCAGAGACACGATCCCGTCGACGCAGACGAACTCCAGCAAGGGCTGGAAACCGAGGATCGTGTATCTTCCCCAGCGCTGCCTGTCCTCGATGCTCTCCAGGATGTAGCAGTGGGTATCGATCCTCATCAGCGCGTTGAGCACCTCGATGGGCGTCCTGACGTCGGCCAGGATCGTGCGGGACACCGGTACGGTTCCGAAGCCCTCAGCCGAGAGCCTCTCTGCCTCTTCTTTCGACGGGCTGTACATGTTTTCACCTTGTCATTGTACATGTGAATGATATTTTGGTATATAATGAATCTTATTGTATTTTAATGTATAAAAAAATACATTATATGTTTGAAACAGGCATTTGGCAGAGGCGCTGGACACATAAAACCCGGAATCTGTAAGCAAAGAGGATGGGAATGCATCCGCATCATCGTCGCATGGTGTTCCCGAAAGGCCGGGCTCCAAAGGGAAAGCATCTGTGATTATCGGGCAGGACCGTTGTGCGGATCCGCAGGAGAACACCTGCAACCATCACGTATCCATTCACACGTCACCAGTCTATGTCCCAATATATCAAAATCGTCAACTAAGTAATTGGATGTATAATCCTTCTATATATGCAATATGTTTACTTATGTCCTATTTCAAGTGAAAATGATCTAGTTTTTAAGCCTAATTCGTTAAACCACTGCTCATATTAGCTTAATCAGGTCGAAAAAAGTCTTTCATGACATGAAATGAATGAGTTGGATGTATACACCGATGTAAAAATCATTCTAATGACAGAGACCATAAAATACCCCGACTAGATGGGGGACTGTTCTGTTGAAACAGACGATTATCGGGGGAGAAAGAATGGAGATAGAGGAGTGGCTCGGTGCCGACAACCAGCTCGGCATCGACATATGGACCAAGAAGTACTGCCACGACAACGAGACGTTCGATCAGTGGCTCGACCGCATCAGCAACGGCAACGCGGACATCCGCAGGATGATCGCAGAGAAGAAGTTCCTCTTCGGCGGAAGGATCCTGGCGAACAGGGGACTCTACAAAAGTGGACTCAAGGTTACCTATTCCAACTGTTATGTCCTCACCCCGCCGGAGGACTCGATCGAGTCCATATTCGAGACCGCTGGCAGGCTCGCACGCACTTTCAGCTACGGAGGCGGAGCCGGGATAGACATATCCAAGCTCGCCCCCAGGGGCGCCAAGATCAACAACACGGCTTCCGAGACCTCAGGGGCCGTCTCGTTCACGGACCTCTTCTCCATGGTCACCGGTCTCATCGGGCAGCACGGCCGCCGCGGGGCGCTCATGCTGACGATGTCCTGCGACCATCCGGACCTCGAGGAGTTCATGGCTGTCAAGACCGATCTGGAGAGGGTAACGAAGGCCAACATGTCCATCAGGGTCTCCGACGAGTTCATGGAGTGCGTCAGGGACAGGAAGTCCTTCATGCAGAAATTCGACCGTCCCGAGAGCAACCAGAAGATAAGGAAGGACCTCAACGCTGCCGAGTTCTTCGAGAAGCTCTGCCACGCCAACTGGGATTACGGGGAGCCCGGATGCCTCTACTGGGACAGGATCTCGTCCTGGAACCTTTTGAGCGAGTTCCCCGACTACACCTACGCGGGGACCAACCCCTGCGCCGAGGAGCCCCTCCCTGCCGGAGGAAGCTGCCTTCTCGGTAGCATAAACCTCGCCGCATTCGTCAAGGACGGCAGGTTCCAGGTCGTGGACTTCATCGAGGCGGTCAGGATCTGCGTCCGCGGCCTCAACGACGTCCTCGACGAGGGCCTTCCTCTACACCCCCTCGAGGAGCAGAAGGAGTCGGTCCGCGACTGGAGGCAGATCGGACTCGGCATCATGGGTCTGGCAGACATGCTCATAATGCTGGGCTACAAGTACGGAACCCCCGAATCCGTGGACTTCTGCGACAAGCTCGGAAGGCTGATGATCGACACAGCGATGAACGAGTCCGCGATCATGGCCAAGGAGTCCGGCATGTTCCCCAAGTGCGTGCCCCAGCAGATCGTCGACTCTCCGTTCTTCAAGGAGAACGCATCCG
>CAZLMR010000026.1:0-10408 GCA_964560575.1 uncultured Methanomassiliicoccales archaeon
GCGTGCTGATGAACAGGTTCCTGAAGTACGAGCCCAGCAACCTGGCCATGGAGCTGCCTGACCTGGAGGTCCCGAGCCCCAAGAACGTGGCGTTCAAGACCTGGTACAGGATCAAGGACTTCTTCTACATCGCCTTCCCGCTGCTCGTCGTCGGATCCATAGTCGTGGAGGTGCTGCTCCAGTACGACCTCCTGGATGTGATCGTCGAGCCGCTCTCCTTCATCACCGTGGACATGCTCGGCCTCCCGGCGGTGTGCATCATCGCGTTCATCGTCGGCATACTGAGGAAGGAGATGGCACTCGGCATGCTGCAGATCCTCGCCGGAGGCGTGGCCCTGGAGCTCTTCCTCACCCCCGACCAGTTCGTCGTGTTCGGAGTCGTCATGGCCGTCTACATGCCCTGCGTCGCCACACTCATCACGATGTGGAGGGAGATCGGCTGGAAGGAGACGGTGGGCGTGAGCGTCCTGTCAATCGTGGTCGCTATCCTGCTCGGCACCACGACGAACCTCCTGCTGCAGGCGTTCTGACCGGCGCCCGGCAGTTCACGCCCGTTAACTGTTTTATATAGGGCACTAAGATTCGTACATCATGAGGAAGAGCGTCATAATAGCCACGGTAACGATAGTCATTGCCGTAGCCCTTGTCGCCACATACGTCTGGTACGGCGATGACGGAGGAGACGGTGGCAGTGACACTCCGGAGAACGCGGAACCCGTGCTCTCCAACTACATCAACACATCGTCATTCTTCGAGCTGTACATAGACGGGACGATGATCACCCCGTTCAACATGCCCTGTCCGCTGGAGCCCCAGGGGAATGTCATAGAGCTGCGTCCGGAAGATCGTGTCGACAGCGTTACGGACAACAACGACGGCACATACGCCTTCACCCTCGTCAATGAGACGGGGGCGACGCACACCCTGACGGTGGAGACCCAGAACATGTCGAACATCGTGTCCTCCGTTTCGGATCGCACGATCACACTGACCTTCGACGCCGAGGGCATCGTCACGCTGATCATGGATCTTGGCGACTTCGGGAGCGCCCTCCCGGGAGGGGACTCGGCAACCGTGACCGGCTGCGACATCGAGGGCAGAGGGTGGAGCGTCATCATCGACGGGACACCGGCGGAATCCGCCCAGTTCCCCGTCACGATCCCGAAGACAGGAGCGATCATCCAGATCGTGGCCGATTCGGAGATCCACGGCGAGATATTCAGTCAATCGCTCATGCGGGTCATGTTCTTCGTGCCCGGGGAAAGGCAAGCTCACTCCCTGAGGATAATCTGGACGGCGCAGAGGTGACGAGCTCGTCGAAGGAAGACAATACGATCACGCTGGTCGTCGACTGCGAATCTTCCATGAGCATCAGGCTCCACAGCGATTACAACGGATGAAAAAACCGGGACCGGGGGCCCCGTCCCAACCTCCTTTCCATCCCTTTTCTCATCGTTGACGACACCCTCAGGTCCCATCATGGGACCTCATAACCGAAAACCATTGGTTCCGGATGTGATGATCCGGTCCAGGAGATCCGCACATGCGATTTGTCGGATGGGTCCGAAGTTCCATTTGGTGACAGATCAGGCATCTCCTTGATTCTATTTGGTGACAGATGCGGTATCTTTGAAATCCTATTTGGTGACAAAACCATATATTCCGAAATCCTATTTGGTGACAGGAACATGATCTCCACCAAGGATGACGATAGACCCCCCTATATGAGAAGGAAGATCTACGACACCCTCGTCCAATGGAAGAGGACCAGCGATGGCAGAACAGCCGTACTGATAGATGGCGCGCGTCGTGTCGGGAAGAGCTTCGTAGTAGAGGAGTTCGCCAGGAACGAGTATCGTTCGTTCCTGTGGATCGATTTCAACGACGCTTCACATGATGTCATAGAGGTATTCGAGAAGGACAGCCTCGACCTAGACCTGTTCTTCAACGAACTGTCCGCAATCTACGGAGTCACGCTTCACAGACGTGAGTCCTTGGTCGTGTTCGATGAGGTGCAGTTGTATCCGAAGGCCAGACAGATGATCAAGAGACTCGTGAAGGACCGCAGATACGACTACATTGAGACGGGTTCCCTCATCTCGATCAAGACCAACGTCTCCAACATCCTGATACCTTCCGAGGAGAAGCACATCTACATGCATCCGATGGATTTCGAGGAATTCCTCTGGGCGATGGGGAACACCGAAACGGTACCTCTCATCAGAAGACATTTCGAAGAGCGCACAACGGTGAGCGAGGCCGTCCACAGATCCACGATGAACCTGCTTAGACAATACATGCTGGTAGGGGGGATGCCCCAGGCCGTCTACACCTATGTGGAGACCAAGGACTTCCGCGTGACTGACGATCTGAAGAGGGATATCCTCCAACTGTACAGGAGCGACATAGGCAGATTCGCAGAACAATACCAGACCAAGGTCAGGGAGGTCTTCGAAACGATACCTTCACAGCTGTCCAAGAGGGAAAAGAAGTTCAACATCACGTCGATCAACAGAAATGCGAAGTCGCGCAGATACTCGGATGCATTCCTGTGGCTTACTGACGGGATGATCGTCAACCCGTGCTTCAACTCTGTCGATCCGAATGCAGGGCTTGCCCTCAGCCTTGACGACAGCAAGGTCAAGTACTACATGGCGGACACCGGGCTGTTGGTGACGATGGCGTTCGGAGATGCGCCCTTCACCGACAATCCGCTGTACAGGGCAGTGCTGACGGGGAAACTTGGGATAAACGAGGGCATGATTATGGAGAACCTCGTAGCACAGATGCTTGTGGCGAGCGGCCACAGACTGTATTTCTACTCGAGGTACGGCGACTCCGCGGATGACAACATGGAGGTCGACTTCCTCATCAGAAGGGGCATCAAGATTTGCCCAGTGGAAGTCAAATCGTCCAGAAGCAGAATGCATGTATCGCTGGATCGGTTCATGAGGAAGTTCACCCGCCAGACTGGGGACGGTTATGTCCTCCACCCGAAGAACGTCGAAGTTGAGGATCATACGGTCTACCTGCCTCTATACATGGCGATTTTCCTTTAACGGGGGAGACCCTCGTCTGAGGATTTCAGCGGTGTGCGAACACCATGAAGACCCTGCCTGGCTCCCTCTTCTCGATCCTGGCGAAGCGGATCCTCTCCAGGTGGACCATCTTGCCGGACTCGTTCATGAGCGCCCTCTCGGCCAGTCCGGTCCATACCTCGCCGTCGGGCATCAGGAGCGTGGCCTCCTCCGACCGAAATCCGAATTGTGCAGCAATTGTCTGAGGTGATCCTGGGCCTGCCCGAACAGATCTCAGGCTCCCTCCCCGAGGATCTTCCCGACGACGGCCTTGGGATTGGCCTTGCCTTTGAAAAAAACAGCGTTCTGAAGTGCGAATTTTCTGATCGTATCCTCGATCTGATCGGACATGAGTGTTCATCGCGAACCCCTTTACACATTCGCGTGTGCGTGTAAGAGAACAATAAAAAGCGGTGCCGAGACTGCTCTGGCCTCTGCGAATCAAACGCTCGATTGTTCATCCTTGAACGTTCAGAATCCCGGATGACGGAGATCAGCGGCAGGCTGTGACAACAAGAAATTAGAAACGAGGCCAGCGCATACGGGTGCTCATGTCAGTCAAGGAATCCATCTCCGGAGACGTCGTCACCGTCCAGGGCCCCATCGACCCCGACACCCGCGACGTCACGAGGAAGCTCATGGAGGACCAGTCCAGGACCATCGTTTTCGAGGACCTCAACGGCGGAAGGGCCGTCGGGAACCTGTTCTCGACGAGGGAGAAGATCGCGGCCGCTCTGAACGTCCCCAAGGACGGGATCGTCGAGCATCTCCTGCACGCGATCACCAATCCGGAACCCTGCGAGGTCGTGGACGACCCGGAGTTCAGGGAGGTCTCCGCCGAGCTGGACCTCATGAGACTGCCGATCCCCAAGTACTTCCCGGAGGACGGCGGACGCTATATCACATCCGGCGTCATCGTGACGGACTACAACGGGAAGAAGAACGTCTCGTTCCACAGGATGATGATCATGGACCGCAACCACATCGCGGTCAGACTCGTGCCCAGGCACCTCTTCACGATCTTCAACATGGCCAAGAAGAACAACGAGGAGCTCAGGATCGCCATCTGCGTGGGTGCAAGGGCCGAGGTGCTCCTGGCCGCCGCCACATCCATGGACTTCGGAGCCGACGAGCTGGAGGTCGCATCATCCATGTTCAGGAAGGGACACGGCTCCCCGCTCAGGGTCGGCCGCACGGACAACGGGCTCCTGGTCCCAGCGGACACCGACTACGTCCTCGAGGGAAGGATCACCCTGGACGAGACCAAGGAGGGACCGTTCGTGGACATCACCGGGACATACGACTTCGAGAGGCAGCAGCCTGTCATCGAGATCGACAAGATCTGGACCAGGAAGGACCCCATGTTCCACGTCCTCCTCCCTGGAGGATGGGAGCACTACATGCTCATGGGTCTCCCCAGGGAGCCGATGATCCTGAAGACCGTCAGGCAGGCGGTACCCCGCGTGAAGAACGTGAGGCTCACGGAGGGCGGATGCTGCTGGCTCAACGGTGTCGTCTCCATCGCCAAGAACAAGGAGGGCGACGGCGTGAACGCCATCATGGCCGCCTTCACCGGCCACCCGTCCATGAAGCAGGTCATCATCGTGGACGACGACATAGACATATTCGACGACAAGGAGGTCGAGTGGGCCGTGGCGACGAGGATGCAGGCGGACAGGATCCTCATGATCCCCGGAGCGGCCGGCTCGTCCCTGGATCCCAGCTCCCACGGCAAGACCACATGGAAGGTCGGATACGACGCCACCATACCAATGGGCGCAGACCTGTCCCTTTACAAGAAGGCCACCCTGGAGTGACCTCCAATGCCCCGGCGGAGGCGAGAGCATCCGCTGGGAGAAACCTCTCTTCTCTCCTCGCATCAAGAATCATTCGACAGGGGTCGCCGACGGGAGGGAGACGTTCTGCATGAGCAGCCTGCCCTTGTCGGTCAGTACCAGAGTCCCCTCGTCGTACTCGAGGTACCCGAGGGTCACTATGGTGTGGACGGACTTCGATGCCCTGTAGTCCGCGTCGACATCAGCCTCCTTCCACCCCTCGTACTTATGGACGTCCCTCTGGATCGAGGAGACGTATCTGGGGCGGTCGGAGCGTTGACGTGGTTCGCGGTCACCGCGTCCGAACAGTTTGAATTTCATGTGCATCCATCCTGAACTTCCAGATTATCCACACACGATATAAACCTACGTCAGTCGTCGAAGTTAGTTCGACCTCAGACTACCATCTAGCGACGCTCTAGCTTATACGACTCTAAGGAAGAGTGAGGGTCGACAGCTGCCCGCCCGTCAAATACCCATGCGATGAATCAGCTCCCGCCGACCGTTCCGACGGTCGCAGCGGGTGATATTACGAACAAAGCAATGATGGCGACGTGCCTGGCGGTTGTTCTGCTTATGGTGACGTTCGCCTACGTGACGGACCTCGAGGAGTCCGACGCCGTCGAGATCGGCGGCATCACCAAGATCGGGAGTCTCGACTACCTCGTGGTGGACGGCACGGTTAGACACGACGACTCGATGTTCGACGGCCATTCCCGCATCTACGTCACCACATCCGGTGACAGCACCGAGATAGCCGCCGACGCGTTCAACGGATGCGACAGCATCGACATGATACAGATAGACGACAAGGTAACGACAGTCGGGGACAGGGCCTTCGCCAACATGTCCGAGCTCTACTACGTGTACGGCAGGACGGTCACCGAGCTGGGGGACCATGTGTTCCAGAACTCCACTCTGGAGGCGTGCTGGTTCGGGGAGGCACTGGAGACCATCGGTGCGGGGACCTTCGAGGACACGACCGAGCTCATGAGGTTCCAGATCGAGGAGACATCGGTGACGGAGCTGAGGGAGAACACCTTCAGGAACTCCGGGATCGAGCTGCTGGACCTCAGGAACATGACCAGTATAGATGACTCCGCGTTCACCGGCAGCTCGCTCACCATCCACGTGGTGAGGACCGGTCAGAAGGCCACCGTGGACGGTGTGGACAGACTGTACTTCGACGGGGACATGGACTACTACGAGACCATCAGGTCCGTGAACAAGAAGATAACCGTCTACTTCTACAGCCTCAACTTCTTCACCGTCACGGACATGGACGGCAACGAGCTGGACGTGACCTACAGACACGGGATCGGCTCCGAGCACACAGGCAGCTTCAACCCCGTCGAGGGGAAGGACTACCATCTGAACAGCTCCAACGCGGTCATACACCTCCCAGAGGGCATGGGCATCGAGGAGACCACCGTCGTCCTGGCCGAGGGGAGGACCTCGTACACGCTGCCGACGGCCAGGGTCGGGGACCTGACATCCGTCGGATGGACGATCGAGGGAGTGTCCGGGACGTTCACCACGGTGGACAGGGACACCCTGATCGCCACCGAAGGGGAGGTCTACGCCACCCCCGTCTTCGGCGACCTGACCATGACCCTGGACCACTCCAGGATCTCGGGCTACTCCGACGTCTCCGGACTGCCGACGCAGCATCGGTTCACCTACGGCGGGACCTATCCCGACCTAGACGACATCAGGGGCTACGCCTTCGACGGATGGCTGGTGGGCGACACCAGATACGGGCCCGGCGACCCCATCACAGACTACCGTGCGCACACCGCCGTGAGCCAATGGGTCCCGAGCGAGTACATGGAACTCATCTACACGGACGCCTCGGGCGGGACGATATCCAAGGAGCAGTACGCGTACAACCACACGGCGAAGGTGGACGCTTCCATCACGACGACGGGCACCGAGATCCAGGACTTCGTCGGATGGTCCCTGGACGGTGCAACAGTCCTCACGGATGACGATCCCATCACGATGTCCTCGGACGTCACACTGATCCCCGTCTTCCAGGAGAAGCCCAGATGCGACATCGTCTACTATGTCGACGGCGGGATCCATCACTCGACATACGGACACCTGGGCGTGGAATCGGTCCTGGATGCCGAGGTCCCAAAGAAGGTCGAGGGCATATTCGACCACTGGAGCTGCAGCGACGGCAACGAGTACGGTCCCGGCGACGGGGTCCTCCTCACCGGGGACGTGACCCTCACCGCCGTGTGGAGGGAGAGGGGGTCTCTACCGGTAACATACATGAACGGGGACGAGCGGGTCAGGGTGGACACCGCCACAGAGGGACTCCCCTACAAGGTGCCCTTCGGCCTCGACGACACCGACACCCAGAGATTCGACGGATGGGCGGACGTCGACGGCGACGTGTTCGGCATCGGCGACGAGATGGTGCTCTTCGAGGGGGCCACGCTCACTGCCGTCTTCAGCGACCGCACCGAGTTCTATGTGACGTACACGATCGACGGAGTCCCCGAATCGGAGGTCTACATCAAGGGCGCCACGCACACGGTCACATCGGAGGTCCCGAAGAAGGACGGGATGTACTTTGTGGGCTGGAAGGACCAGGACGGGACCGTCCACAGCGCCGGGGAGCAGATCACCGTCATGAGGGACCTGAGACTCACGGCAGAGTTCAGGGGCCCGTACAGCTACGACATCACATTCGTCGATCCCTTCGGGGAAACCGTCGTACAGAGCAAGACGGAGGACGTCGCGTTCGCCGTCACCCTGGACCCGGCCAACACCGACACCCGCATATTCGTATGCTGGAGGGACGCCGAGGGATCCGCATACGACATCGGCGATGAGATCACCGACAACTCCGCGCTGACGCTCACTGCGGAGTACCGCGAGCGCGTCCAGTACACCGTCACCTATGTGATCGGGGACGGGTCCGAGAAGGCCATAGCCCTCGAAGGGCTGACGCACACCGTCGGCTCCGACCTTCCCGTGCCGGATGGGATGGTCTTCATGGGATGGGAGGACCAGACCGGGAGGCAGCTTGCCGACGGGGAGGAGGTCACGGTCGACGGAGACCTGACGATCGCTGCCAAGCTCAGGCCTCTTGAGAAGTACGCCATCGGATTCACCGGCCCTGATGGACAGAGGACCGAGTTGACCAAGACAGAGGGCGTCCCGCTGGAGGTCCCGGACATCGATGACACCGACACCGGGATCTTCGTCTGCTGGAGGGATGCGGACGGAGGAGAATACCTCCCGGGCGACATGATAACGACTGACGGCCCCATGGAGCTGGAATCCATCTACAGGGATCGCGAGACCGTCAGGTTCACCTTCGTGGACGCCGACGGTTCCACCGTCCTCGGGGAGGAGCAGGGTCTGGAGGACATCCCCCACACCATCGAGCTCGTCCCAGAATCGGAGGGACTGATATTCGTCCAGTGGACCGCGGACGGGAAGGGATATCCCGCGGGGACGGAGATCGTCACCGATGCCGACATCACACTGACGGCTGAATGGAGGGCTCCGGAGACGTATGATGTGACGTTCGTGGACCCGTGCGGGGAGACGGTCACCCAGACGAAGACGGAGAGGGTGGAGTTCGTCATCGCGACAGGATGCGACGACACGGACACGCACATATTCGTCTGCTGGAAGGACGAGGATGGAACATCGTACGATGTCGGGGATGTCCTCACCGAGGATGCCCCGGCAACGCTCACTGCTGAGTACCGCGAACGTCTGGAGTTCACGGTCACATACGACGTGGACGGACTGACCGAGACGGAACCCGCCATCGAAGGCCTGGACTACACGGTCCGCGAGGATGCCCCGGCATCCGAGGGGAAGGTCTTCACCGGATGGCTCGGCTCCGACGGCACCGCATACAGCGGAGGCGACACGTTCGTTGCGGAAGGCGATGTGACGCTGACCGCACAGTTCAGGGACCTGTACACCTATGAGATGACCTTCACCGACCCGTACGGAGAGACGGTTGTGTTCACGAAGACCGAGGGTGTCCCGTTCGAGATACCCTTCGGGTGCGATGACACGGGGACATCCATATTCGTCTGCTGGACGGATTCGGACGGAACGGAGTACTCTGAAGGGGACGTCTTCGACCGCGACTCGCCCATGGGATTCACTGCGACCTACCGGGACCGCATCCAATACACCATCACCTACGTCATCGACGGCTCCGAGGAGACCGTGGAGGTCCTCGAGGGGCTGACGCACACCGTACGCTCGGACACACCCGTATCCGAAGGGATGGTGTTCACAGGATGGGTGGATCAGGACGGGTCTGCGCTCACAGGCGGAGAGACCATCGTCGTCGACGGGGATGTGACCATCACCGCCCAGTTCAGACCTCTCGAACGGTACACGATCACACTGACCGGTCCCGACGGGGAGACGTTCGAGCTCACCAAGACCGAGGACGTCCCGCTGGAGCTGCCGACGCTCGAGGACACGGAAACGCAGATCTTCGAGGGATGGGAGACCGATGACGGGGACCTTTACGGCCCCGGCGACAGCATAACGGCGAACGGTTCGATCAGCCTCGGATGCGTTTACAGGGACCGTGTCCAGTACACCATATCCTACATCGTGGATGGGGTGACGGATGAGGACACGGCACTGGAGGGGCTGCCATACACGGTGCGCCCGGACATCCCGGTATCCGATGGGAACGTGTTCCTCCACTGGTCGGGCTCCGACGGAGCTACCTATCACGGAGACGAATCGTTCGTCGCGACCGAGGACCTCTCGCTAACCGCGAGCTTCAGACCTCTGGAGCAGTACACGATCACACTGACCAGTCCGGACGGGACTGTGACCGAACTCACCAAGACCGAAGACGTCCCGCTGGAGCTGCCGACTCTCGAGAACACGGAAACGCAGATCTTCGAGGGCTGGATGGATGGGGACGGAGACATCTACGGTCCGGGCGACAGCGTGACCGCGAACGGACCGCTGGAGCTAGACCCGGTGTTCAGGGACCGCGTCCCGTACACCGTCACATACGTCGTCGCCGATTCCAATACCGAGATGACGGTGCTCGAGGGGCTGACCCACACCGTCATCTCGGACCCTGACGTCCCCGATGGGAGCGCCTTCGTATCCTGGACCTGCTCCGACGGTAACTCCTACACGGGCGGGGAGACAGTCACCGTATACGGGAACATTGTCCTGACCGCCCAGCTGAGGGGACTTGACAGCTACGCCATGACTTTCACGGACCCGTACGGGGAGACGGTGGTGCTCACGAAGACCGAGGGCATCCCGTTCGAGATACCCTTCGGATGCGATGACACCGGAACGGGGATCTTCGAGGGCTGGACGGACACCGACGGGAACAGATACTCGGTCGGAGACTTCTTCAGCGAGGATTCGGACATGACATTCACGGCCGAATACCGTGACCGTGCCGCCTACACAGTGACGTACGTCGTCGATGGGGAGACCACCGCCGACACGGCCCTGGAGGGGATCCCCTAC
>CAZLMR010000027.1:0-10379 GCA_964560575.1 uncultured Methanomassiliicoccales archaeon
TTGGGGATGATCTCGCAGAACGTCAGTGAGACGAGGGTCATCACGATGATGTTCACGATGCTCCCGAGGTCGGCGAAGATGGCCACGAACATCACGGTCGCGATGGTGCTCGAGGCGATGTTGACGACGTTCACACCGATCAGGTTGGTGGTAAGGAACTTGTCGTAGTCCTCGAGCATGGCGAGGGCCTTCTCGGCCTTCTTGTCGCCGTCGTTGGCGAGTTTCTTCAGTTTTACGCGGTTCGCACCGGTAAATGCCGTCTCCGTCAGCGAGAAGAACGCGGAGAAGACGACCAGCACTACAATGATACAGACGTAAACGATGACCATACTGTCACTCATGTTTACGCACCGATTCCGTTGGAACGATTAGTTGACACTTGAACCGAGAGAATATTGTCGACTCTAGATATATAGCCGTTGTGCTGGACGAAACATGCGCATTGTCGCATCCAACATGCTCGCTCGAGTCGTGTTCAGCACGTAACGTTTTTAGAAAGGCAGGCAATCCGTTCCATAGGTAGACAACATGGCAAAAGTCAGGGTTGCAGTCAACGGATACGGGACCATCGGAAAGAGAGTGGCATCCGCGGTCGCAAAGCAGGATGACATGGAGCTCGTCGGGGTCACAAAGACAAGACCGAACTTCGAGGCCCAGGCCGCTCTGGCCAAGGGATACGACATCTATGTGCCCGACGAGAGCGTCGAGGCGTTCAACGCCGCCGGAGTCCCCATAGCCGGAACCCTGAAGGACATGTACGGAAAGGTCGACATCGTGGTCGACTGCACGCCCGGTAACGTCGGGGAGTACTACAGGGACCAGTACAAGGCCGCCGGCGTCAAGGCGATATTCCAGGGCGGGGAGGACCACAGCCTCACGGGCATCTCGTTCAACTCCACCGCCAACTACTCCGAGTCCTGGGGCGCGCAGCTCTCACGCGTCGTGTCCTGCAACACCACGGGTCTTCTCAGGACCCTCAATCCCATCGACGGGGCGTTCAAGGTCAAGAAGGCGTTCGTGACCATCGTCCGCCGCGCCGCCGATCCCGGGGACAGCAAGAACGGTCCCATCAACGGTCTGGAGCCCTCCGTCAAGCTTCCGACCCACCACGGGCCCGATGTGCAGAGCATCATGCCCTGGCTGGACATCAGCACCATGGCCGTGAAGGCGTCGACCACGCTGATGCATGTGCACACCGTCGTCGCCGAACTCGGCTCCGAGGTTTCCACGGCGGACGTCGTCGAGGTCCTCAGGAAGGCGCCCCGCGTCAGGCTGGTCAGCAGCAAGGACGGCATCAAGACGACCGCCCAGATTATGGAGATGGCCAGGGATATGGGCCGCGACCGCTCCGACATGTACGAGATCGTCGTGTGGGAGGACGGCATAAAGGTCGTCGGGAACACGCTGTACTACTACCAGGCCGTGCACCAGGAGTCCGATGTGATCCCCGAGAACATCGACTGCATCAGGTCCATGTGCAAGATGGAGCAGGATTCCGCGGCGTCCGTCAGGAAGACCAACGACGCGCTGGGAATCCCCAACAAGGAGTGAGGCGGGAACATGGCCAAGGACTTCAACACCCTCGAGGACTTCAACTTCAGGGACAAGACCGTGCTTCTGAGGGTGGACATAAACTGCCCCCTGGACAAGAAGACGCTGCAGATCGTCAACGACGCCAGGATAAGGAGGGTCGTCCCGACGATCAGGGAGCTCGTCGGAAAGAGGGCCAAGGTCATAATCCTCGCCCACCAGAGCCGCAAGGGCGGCTGGGACTTCATCCCGCTGGAGCAGCATGCCGACCATCTGTCCAAGCACCTCGGCATGCCCGTGAGGTACGTCGATGACGTCATCGGCGACGATGCCGTGAAGGCGATCGGGGACCTCCAGCCCGGACAGGTCCTGCTCCTGGGCAACGTGAGGGAGCTGGACAGCGAGACCGCGAAGGGCGACATGTTCAAACACGCCGAGGGGGAGATCGTCGAGAGGCTCGCCCCGCTCATCGACTACTATGTGTGCGACGCGTTCGGCGCCGCGCACAGGTCGCAGTGCTCGCTCGTAGGATTCCCCGTGAAGGTGCCGTCGGCATCGGGAAGGCTGATGGCCAAGGAGCTGTTCGCTCTGAACGCGATCTTCGG
This sequence comes from uncultured Methanomassiliicoccales archaeon, assembly GCA_964560575.1. Classification (GTDB taxonomy): domain Archaea; phylum Thermoplasmatota; class Thermoplasmata; order Methanomassiliicoccales; family Methanomethylophilaceae; genus Methanoprimaticola. Next base: position 2,136 of record CAZLMR010000027.1, read on the forward strand.
CCATCCCCGCAGGCCCTGTGTCTTCATCCTCGGAGGCGCCAAGTTCGGCGATGCGTCCGAGATGATCGACCGTGTCCTCGGGAACGGCATGGCGGACACGGTGATCCTCGTGGGTCTCGCCGGGAACGCCTACCTGTACGCCAGGGGCGTGGACATAGGGGAGGCAAGCATGAAGGTGCTCTCCGACGAGCTCACTCCCGAGAACCTGCAGGCGGCGAAGGACATTCTGTCCAAGTATGGTCAGAGGGTCCTCCTGCCCGTGGACGTGGCGGTCGAGAGGGACGGCAAGAGGGTGTCCGTGAACATCGGTGACATGCCCACCGCCGAGCCCGCGCTCGACATAGGCGACGCGTCAGCCGAGAAGTTCCGCAAGGTGGTCGGGTCCTCCAAGACCTGCTTCATGTCCGGCCCCGCCGGCATGATCGAGAAGGAGGGATTCGAGATTGGGACCAAGGTCATCATGACGGCCATGGTCGACAGCGGTGGGCAGTCCGTCATCGGAGGCGGACACACAGGAGGAGCGGCCGAGAGGTTCGACCTCGCGGACAGGTTCTCCTACGTGAGCACCGGAGGCGGGGCCCTCGAGACGTTCCTGCTCGGTGAGCCTCTGCCCGTGGTGGAGGCGCTGAAGTATTCCAGGAAGGAGTTCGCGGATCAGTGAGCCGACCGAAGGGGTCTAAGGTAAGCTATTTAAGCAGTATCAGGATGCGGTTGCGATGGCAAAGAAGAAGAGACGGTTGGTGGAGGAGCCCAAGGAGGAGTACGAGTTCACCCCGACCGAATTCAACGAGAGGGAGTTCATCCTCAAGGACATCTACATGACGAAGGTATTCATCGTCGTCACGGTGCTCGCCATCATCGTGGGGATCATCGGGGCCATCCTCTGTCTCCACGCCGGTGAGTACGGATGGCTGTTCGCCACGGTCGTCTCGCTCCTCGTGTGCGCCCTGCTCACCAAGATCCTCGGTGTCCTGAAGTTCAGGGTAGACATGCTCGAGATGAAGTCGATGCTTGGGAACTATCTCCTGTTCCTCATGCTGGCGCTCGGTATCTGCATCCTGCTGATCAACGAGCCCTTCTCGAGCATCCTGTAAACCCATTACCAACCCATTTCTTTTTTGCAGAATCCAGTACAGGTCCGTGCGGACCTACGTCTGGTTCGCGGAGACCTGATATGAAGTGGTTTCAGGGAATCCGTTTCAGATGACGCCTTCCTTCTTCAGGGCGTCGATCAGCAGTCTGACCGCGTTCCCTCTGTGGGAGACCGCGTTCTTCTCGTCCATGGGGATCTCGGCGAACGTCCTCACGCCGTCATGGGAGAAAACGGGGTCGAATCCGAACCCGCCGTCACCCTGTTCGCTCCGGGTTATGACGCCCCTGCAGACGCCTGTGACGACGATCCTCCTGCCCATGATGTCGCATCCGATGCAGCATCTGAACTCCGCGCCCCTGTCCTCGACGTCATCCATGAGCTTCAAGATCCCAGGGTTGCCGATGGTCTTCTGGGCGTAGGCCGACCACACCCCGGGGAACCCTTTCAGCGCATCCACGAATATCCCGGAATCGTCGATGATGAAGTCCCTGACTCCCTGTGCGATGATGGCGTCCATGCCCTTGTTCACGACCTCCTCCAAGTCGGAGGTCTGGACCTCGTCGTAGGGGAGCCTCACATGCTCCATCTCGATTCCGTACTCGTCGAACTCCCTCTGGTACTCGGCGACCTTTCCCGGATTGGATGTGATGACCTTCAGCTTCATGTGTATCTCCCCCTGTTCTTAATCTCCTCGACCTTCTTCCTTATGGCCTTCGCATCAGGGACCATGGAGTAGTAGGCGTCCATCATCGCATCGTATGCCTGCAGCAGGTCGATGTGTGCGGATGTGAACGCCCTCTCCAGGAGCCTGAGGTCGACACCTATGTCCTCGGTCTCGGCCCTGGTGCATCCCATGGACATGTCTATGAGGCAGATGTCTCCGTCGTCGGTCAGGATCATGTTGGATGTCGTCAGGTCCCCATGGCAGATGCGGGCCCTGTGGAGCCTGGCGACGCATTCGCCGATCATCCTGCAGACCCTCTCGGCATCCTCTGGATGCTCGTCCAGATGGTCCTTGACCATGGTCCCCCTGATGCGCTCCATGGTGATCGAGCACTCCTTCAGGTCGATGTCGTAGATGCATGGGGTCCTCACATCCGCGGCCCTCGCCTCATGCATGATGCGGGCCTCGTTCCTGGTGCGGGACGACCTGATGTGGGTGTCCAGATCGGGGAGCCTGTAGACCTTGGGGGGCCTGGATTTGACGACCGCATCCCATCCGAGATACGACGTCTCGGTTATGACCGCCTCCGCTCCCTGCGCATTGTCGGAACCGTTGTGGAACATGGTCCCAGGGAACCTGTCGCGGATATACATAGGATATGGTAGCCTCCGACGGTTTCGATTTTAAGCCCCCCGTATGATACATACACGATAGCATGAAGTACACAATCACAGGGGACAACCTGCAGTTCGTGAACGTCGAACTCCAGCCGGGCGAGGAGTTCAACTCCGTCGCGGGTGCGATGGCGTACATGAGCGGCAACATGAGGATGGAGTCGAAGATGGAGGGCGGACTCATGGCTGGTCTGAAGCGCTCCCTGTCCGGGGCGTCGCTGTTCCTGCTCCGGTACACGCCCCAGGGCGGCGTCGGGACCATCGGCCTCGCCGGCAGGGCTCCCGGAAAGGTCCTGGATGTGGATGTCGGACAGGGATCCTGGATCGTTCAGAAGACCGGATACCTCGGTTCGGAGACCACCGTCAACCTGGACATGGCCCTTCAGAAGAGGCTCGGATCCATGATGTTCGGCGGCGAGGGACTGATCCTGCAGAGGCTCTCCGGCACCGGTCGCGCGTTCATCCACGCCTGTGGCGACCTGAACGTGGTGGACCTCGCGCCGGGACAGCAGTACAAGGTGTCCACGGCCAACGCGGTCGCGTGGGAGGACACGGTGTCATACGACATCTCGTCGGTCGGAGGCCTGAAGACCGCGCTGTTCAGCGGCGAGGGACTCTTCGTGACGACGCTCACGGGCCCTGGCAAGATTGTTATACAGTCGATGACCCTCGGTGACCTAGCTGATGCGCTGATACCCTACATGCCGCAGCAGAGCAGTTGAGGTGAGATTCAGATGGACAAACCGCAGGTGGACAACGCCAGGAAGGCGAAGACGGGGAAGTCGGCCGTAGGGCTGGTGGTCATTGCGATAATGATTGTGATAATCATCGCGGCGATCGCGTACGTCCTGATGCAGCCGGGAGTGCTGGAGTCGGTCATCAGCATCGTGGCGATCGTCGCGGTGGTGGCCGTGGCACTGGTGATCATAGGCTATGTCGCGATGGCGATCATGGCTATCCCCATGTACGCCTACAAGGGTGAGCAGTACCAGGAAGGCGTCGACTACAACCTCGACGATGTGAAGTCCGTCGAGGGGAAGGACGACAAGAACGAGGAGCGTTGATCTCCGATAAACCCCTTCGAAACCGCTTCCTTTTTCACGAATCCCTCGATACACGGAGACATGACAGGTTTCACGTCGGGTTGCGTCATATGCGGAGCGCCTTTGGTCTATCACGAACACGCCAGGAGCATGGTGTGCGCCGTTTGCGGAAGGACCTTTGACTCCAACGCAGAGTGCGAGAACGGCCACTACGTCTGCGATTCATGCCATTCCGACGGGCTGTCCATGGTCCGGGCCGTCTGCCTGTCCTCGGATTCGAGGGATCCGATCGTCATAGTGCAGGACCTCATGCGTCTCCCCGGGATCCACATGCACGGGCCCGAGCATCATGTGATGGTCGGGTCGGCGCTCCTCACCGCATACCGCAACTGCGGAGGGGACCTGGATCTGGGCAGGGCCCTGGATGCGATGGCCGAACGCGGGAGGCAGGTCCCGGGAGGGGTCTGCGGACTCTGGGGGTGCTGCGGAGCCGCGGTGAGCTGCGGGATGGCGTACAGCATCATCACGGGATCCACCCCGCTGTCCGGGGAGTCATGGGGCAGATGCAACATCATGACGTCCAGATGCCTGGAGGCGATAGGGTCCGTAGGAGGCCCGAGATGCTGCAAGAGGGACTCGTTCTCCGCTCTCAGGGCGGCATCACGGTACATCGGCGAGACCCTCGGGGTCGGGATCGAGGCATCCATGCCTGTGTGCCGGTTCCATCAGTCCAATCCGCAGTGCCTCGGGGAGTGCTGCCCCTACAATCGCGGGTAACCCATTTATCGGACCGTCACTTTCACGTGTCCGTGGATAGGATACCCTTCGGATGCAGCCAGCTCGACCGTCTTCTGGGCGGTGGGATAGAGGCCGGCAGCGTCACGCTGTTCTACGGCGAGGCGGGAGCTGGAAAGACAAACGTCTGTCTCCAGATAGCCCGCAACATAGCGTGCACCGGAGGGAAGGTGGCATACATCGACACCGAGGGTCTGTCCTCGGACAGGCTGTCCCAGGTTTTCGCCGGACAGGAGGAGAGCATCAAGAACCTCCTGATCTTCCAGGTCCACAGCTTCGAGGAGCAGTCCGACCGCATCGACAAGATCGAGAAGCTGGCTGCCGCCGGTTCGATATCCCTTGTCGTGATCGATTCCCTCACGATGTTCTATCGTCTGAACCATGACGACCCATCGATGAGGAACGACTTCATCAGGCAGACGGAGGTCCTCCTGAACACCGCGAGACAGTACGAGATTGCCATAATGGTGACATCGCAGGTCTACGCCAATCTGAGCACCGGCGGTGTGGAGTTCCTGGGCGGCCATGCATTGCATCATAACGCCAAGACCATCATCCGTCTGGACAAGAGGTTCGACGGAAGACGTGAGGCGGTCATCATGAAGCATCGCAGTCTCCCGGAGGGCAGGAAGGCCCAGTACAGGATCACCGAGACCGGAATCGAGGATGTCTGAGTCATTCCGGAGCCGATTCCGCCCATTTCCGCCCATTCCCTGATGTCATCCATGGAGACCAGCTTGATCCTCGGATCCGTGCGGATGTCCGCGGTCTCCAGGAGTTTGGTCGTGAATCCCGATCTGGAGAAGATGAAACAGAGTACGTTTTTCCCACGCACTAATAATGTGTGCTGAGACGGTGCAGTCAGAACCGATCACAATAAAAGGAGAATGTCCCGGGTCCGGACGTCGACCCGGGGATTTGATGGTTTTCAGACTTCCCTGTTGATTGAGTAGTCGGCCAGGGCGAGCATGAACTCCTTCTCCTCGGTCTCGGGGAGGAAGGCGATCTTGGACTTGGCGATGTCCACTTTCTGTCTGGCCAGGTTGAGGCCGTACTCGATGGATCCCGCCTTCTCCATGATGTCCTTGGCGCGGGCGCACTGCTCGTCGGTCGCTTCCAGGTTCCCGAGGACGGACTTGAACTCCTCCAGCTCCTTGGGGTCCTTGATGTTGTGCAGGGCGTGGATGACCATACAGGTGCACTTCCCCTTGCGTATGTCGTTGCCCACGGACTTGCCGGTCTTCGCCGGGTCCCCGGCGACGCCGAGGTAGTCGTCGAACATCTGGAATCCCAGCCCAAGCTCGATGGCGTACTCGTTGATGGCCTTCACGGTCTTCTCGTCGGCGCCTCCGACGATCGCTCCTCCGGCGGCAGCGGCGGCGAAAAGGACGCTGGTCTTCAGCTTGATTGTCTCGATGTACACATCCTCGGTCACCAGCTGTCCCTCGTTGTTGACATCCATCTGCTGACCGCGGGCGAGGTCCCATACGGCCTGGCTGATGTACCTGAGGGCATCCCTCATCCTCTCCGCTGGGACATCCAGGTCGCAGATGATCTGGAACGCCTTGGCGAACAGGGCGTCGCCGGCGAGGATGGCCGTGGGTGCGCCGTATCCGACGTGGATCGTGGGCATGCCCCTGCGGACATCGTCCCCGTCCATCAGGTCGTCATGGATCAGGGTGAAGTTGTGGATGTACTCCACGGCGACGGCCAGCGGGACGGCCTTGCTCCTGTCCCCCCCGACCGCACCGCAGCAGGCCACAGCCATCGCGGGGCGCATCCTCTTCCCCCCGGCGTAGGGGTACTGCTTGGAGGAATCCATGAGGTTCTTGGGCTCCTCGTCGCCGATGTAGCTCTTTATGGGTCCGTCGAGTTCGGCGGACATCTTCTTCAGATACTCTTTCGCATCGATCATAGCGCATCAATCCACTGTCTTGTCTGGCCCAGAACAACGTGTCTGGCCTTCGCGAGGGCGGCCAGGTCCGCGGACCCGGTGAGGAGCATGGCGGCCCTCAACTCCTCCCTGATAATCGTGAGTTTGTCGATGACCGCCTGGGCGGACTCGGTCGCCTCCCTCAGGACGGCGTTGGCGACCCCGGCGCATGTCGCGCCCATGGCGATGGACGCCGCAACGTGGACGCCGTCGAGGATTCCTCCGGAGGCGATCAGCGGAAGCCCGCATCCGCGGCATTCGTGGAGCGACACAGGGGATGGGATCCCCCAGTCGAAGAACGTCTCGCCCATGCTCGTGAGGACGTCGTCCCCGACCTTCATGGCTCTGTAGAGCTCGACGGCGGAGAAGCTGGTCCCTCCCATGCCGGCGATGTCCATCCCCTGGATGCCTATGCCCTTCAGTCTCTCGGCGACGTCACGGGAGATCCCGGCGCCTGTCTCCTTGACCATTATGGGATAGTCCCTGGCGAGGTCTCTTATGGCGTCGCGGACACCCTTGGCGTTCGTGTCGCCCTCGGGCTGGACGACCTCCTGCAGGTAGTTCAGGTGGATGGCGACGATGTCCGCATCGATGAGGTCCTTGGCCTGTCCGACCATGTCCGCGCTGAACAGGTCCTTGCTCTTCTGGGGGACGAGCTGCGGTGCTCCGACGTTCCCTATCACGAGAGGCACGTCGAACTCCTTGATCACGGAGTAGCTTTCGGGGCATGTCCCGGTGACGCCGGCCCTCTCGCTCCCGACGCCCATCCCTATGCCGAGCTCGGCACAGGCCTCGGCGATGTTCGAGTTGATCTTCTCGGCACCCTTGAACCCGCCGGTTATCGCCGTGACGATGAGCGGGAACTCCAGCTTCTTCCCGAAGAGCCAGCATGTGGTGTCTATGTCGTCCGCGTTGATCTCCGGAAGGGCGTTGTGGACGAACCTGATGTCGTCCCAATAGCAGTATCCCGGGGCGGTCCTCTCGTTCATGCAGATGTCGATGTGGTCCGCCTTCCTCTCTCTGATCTGTGTCATGTGAATCACATCCTGGCCACCGTGCAGGTGACCTCCTCGCCCTTCAGGAGGGCCAGGAGTCTCCCGGGAACGGTCCCGTTGATAAGCACGCAGTCCCTGCCCTCGCCGCACATGCGGAGCATGGACTCCATCTTGTTGCGGACCCCGCCCGTGACGTCGTCCACATCGGAGACGGACGAGACGTCATTCAGGGTCCCGGCGTCGAACGCGGGTATGAGCTCCGCATCCGGGTCGGTCTTGGGGTTCGCGGTGTAGAGGCCGTCGATGTCCGACACGAACACCACGCGTTCCGGTTTGAACATCTCGGCCATGAGCTCCATCATCTGATCGCCGGATACGATGCCGAATCCTCTGGAACGATCCATGACGACGTCTCCGAAGGTCACAGGCATTATACCCATGCTCTGCAGGGCGCGTATGGGTTCCAGATACTCCGGGATGAGCTTCCCGTTGTCCATGACGAAGCATGTCCCCGGCGACACGGATGCCGCAGGGACGCCCATGTCCAGGAGAGTCTGGGTCATGAGCATTCCAAGCTCCATCGCGTCATGATGGACCTGGGCCGCGGCCTGGATCTGCTCCGGGTCGGAGTACCCGTTCTGGATGGAGTACTTCTTGGCGAGAACGTGGCCGAAGGATCCAGCGCCATGGACTATCATCACATCCCTGCCAGATTCGGCGATCTCGCGGCACAGCCTCTCGGCCTGCCCGCGGTCGAACTTCTTGTACTGGGACTTGTCCGTGATGACGCTTCCACCCAGTTTGATCAGTATCATCGCTGAGGCATGGCCTCCGAATATATTAGGCTCTCCGAGTCGTCGATTGTCGAACGGATCGGAACATCAAACGGCCTCTCGGCCACGAGATGGAATGAAGAAGTGGCTGACAGCGTGTCTGAGTTCCCGTACGCTTGCGCAATACAGTACAGACAGATACGCGGGCGGACTTTACTTCCGGGTTCGGAATGGGACCGGGTGTGACCCCGCCGCTATGGCCGTCATACCGAAA
>CAZLMR010000028.1:0-10154 GCA_964560575.1 uncultured Methanomassiliicoccales archaeon
GCCCGGAGCGACCAAGGACTTCTTCGTGAAGGAGGAGTACCTGCACCACGAGCTCAGGAAGAAGGTCGTCACGCCGCTCGTGGACACAGGCTACACGGACGAGTCCGGACTCAGGGAGCTCGTCCAGAACGCCAAGAACATCATCACCGACATGCAGCTCACGAAGGAGAAGGAGTACATGCAGCGCCTCTTCACAGAGATCAGGAAGACCGATGGAGGCCTGTCCTGCTACGGAGAGGACGAGGTCCGCAACGCCCTCGACATGGGTGCCGTGGACATGCTGCTGATATCGGAGTCCCTCAGCAAGAGGAGGGTCACCGTCCAGTGCCCATCGGGCCACCAGCACGAGCTCACCGTGAAGGATGCGGAGGCGAGGATTGACTGCCCCGAATGCGGAGCGGCGGCCACGGTGATCAAGGACGAGGACCTCATCGACGACTTCTTCATGAGAGCCGATGCGTTCAACACACGCGTCCAGATCATCTCCCCCGATTCGGAGGAGGGAGACATGCTGCTGAAGGCCTTCGGAGGCATAGCGGCTATTCTCAGGTACAGGGTGTGAGTCCCATGTCTATAATGAACGATTTCGAGAGCGAGGTGCGCGCCAAAGTCGCTGACGCACTCGCAGCTATGAATGCCGACGTGCAGTTCGTCACTGAGCTGCCGTCCGTCGACACGGCGGACCTGGCGGTCCCGTGCTTCACCATGTCGAAGGCGCTCAGGAAGGCTCCCCAGGCCATAGCCGATGAGCTCGCCGCCGCCATCCAGCCTTCCGGACTCATCTCGTCGGTGTCCTCGTGCAACGGCTATCTCAACTTCTGCATGGACGGTTCCGCGCTCGTCAGGGGCGTTCTGGAGGACATCCTCGCATGCGACGGGGACTTCAGAGGGGAGCCCACGGGCCTCAGGGTCAACGTGGAGCACACGTCCACCAACCCGACCGGGCCCATCCATGTCGGCAGGGCCAGGAACCCCATCATAGGGGACACCCTCGCCAGATGCCTGAAGAGGTGCGGCCACGACGTCACCACCGAGTACTACGTCAACGACGTGGGCAAGCAGGTCGTCATCCTCACATGGGGCGTCAACAACGTCTCCGACGAGGATGCGGACGCCGAGGCGGAGGAGCACGCGAAGAACGCGGGCCACGAGAAGGAGAGGGACAAGGTCGACCACAGGCTCGTAGCCAAGTACAGGATCGCCAACAAGAGGATGGAGTCTGACCCTGCCGTGCAGGAGCAGATCGCCGATATGCTCAGGAGGTTCGAGGCCGGCGACCACGAGGTCATCGACACCGTCCGTGAGACCGCCGAGATCATGCTCGGAGGACTGAGGGAGACCCTTTCCAACATCAACGTCGAGCTCGACAGGTACACATGGGAGTCTGGGTTCATCGCCGACGGTTCCGCTAGGGACGTCGTCGAGAGGCTCAGGAAGACGGAGTACGCCGGACAGACAGAGGACGGCGCATGGTTCGTCGACCTCAAGGACTTCGGCATACAGGGCAAGAACACCAAGTTCACCTTCACCAGGTCCGACGGGACCACGCTGTACACCACGCGCGACATAGCGTACCACCTCGACAAGTTCACCAGGTCCGACCGCGTCATAGACGTTCTCGGAGAGGATCAGAAGCTCGGATCCAAGCAGCTCTGCTCGGTCCTCGAGATCCTTGGGCACGACAAGATGCCCGAGCCCCTGTTCTACTCGTTCGTCTCCCTGCCCGAGGGCAAGATGTCCACCCGCAGGGGTGTCGTCGTCTACCTGGACGACCTCATAGACGAGGCCGTCGCTCATGCGTACGACGAGATCAAGTCCAGGGTGGAGACCAGGAATTCCGAGATGACCGAGGAGAGGATGAGGGAGATCGCCCGCATCGTCGGTACCGGAGCCATCAGGTACAACATCGTCCGCGTTCAGCCGGAGAAGCAGCTCGTGTTCAAGTGGAGCGAGGCGCTCAACTTCGACGGCAACTCCGGTCCGTACCTCCAGTACGTCCATGCCAGGGCATGCAGCATGCTCAGGAAGGCGGGTCAGTTCCAGAGGGAGACCGATCCCGCGATGCTGACCGACCCGATGGAGATCAACCTGGTCAAGAAGCTCGCCCGCTACGGCGAGGTCCTGAGGGAGGCCGGCGACGGCAAGAGGGTCCACATGCTCCCCGCCTACGGCCATGAGCTCGCGGTCGCGTTCAACCAGTTCTACGCCGCCGTGTCCGTCCTGGACGCGGGCGAGCGCAGGGATGCCAGGCTGACACTGGTGGAGTGCACCAAGATCGTCCTCGCCGATGTGCTGGACTGTCTCGGAATGGGCGCTCCCGAGGAGATGTGAGCATGGACATCCGTCCCGTCAGGATCAAGGACATCGAGAAGGTCCGTGAGCTGGAGATCTCCTGCATCAAGGAGTACTTCGCGGCAACGCTGGAGAACAGGTGGGAGGACCTCCCGCAGGAGTGGAAGGACAACCTGGGAGCCAGCAGCAGGAACCATTTCAAGGCGTACCTCGACAGCGGGCTGAGCCTCGTCGCCGAGGAGGATGGGGAGATAGTCGGGTTCATCTTCGCCCAGATGCTCCATCACATCGCCGACGAGGACAACCTCCTGTGGATCGAGAACATGGGCGTCCACCCGTACTTCCGCAGGAACATGATCGGGTACCAGCTCCTGAGGGAGTGCGTCAGGCTCGGTCGCGAGCAGGGCGCAGGCGTGGCCCATGCCATGATCCAGCCCAACAACGCCCCGTCGATCCTGATGTTCAAGAAGCTGGGATTCTTCATGGACAGGCGCGAGGTCGCCCTCATGGACCTCAACGACCCCAATCTCAAACTCTGAAGGCCCGAAAGGGTCAGGGGGCCTTGCCCCCAATTCTTCTCAATCCCCGGTGTCGGGAAGTAGAAATGGAAAGATGGCGGGTGACCCCGCCGGTTTCAGGACAGGATCACTCCTGCTCCTTCTTCTTCCTCTTCTCCGCGAGGTATCTCTCCCTCTCGGTCTGCTTCTCGGAGGCGGACTTCTGCTGCTTCTTCTCGGCCTTCTTCGCCTTCTCAGCCTGCTTCTGCGCCTCGAGCTCCTCGAAGGTCATCTTGGGCTTCTCCTCCTTGACCTTCTTCTCCTTCGCGGGCTTCTCGACCACGGGAGCTGCCTCGGAGGGGGCCTCCTTGACCCTGGTCTCCTTGGACCTGGGTTCCTCGGCCTTCTTCTCGCCACCGCCGACGTATCTCTTCCTCTCGGTTCCGGTGGAGACGGGCTTCTCCTTCTTCTGCCTCTTCTCCGCCTTCTCAGCCATCTCGGCCTTCCTCTGAGCCTCGAGCTCCTCGAAGGTCATCTGGGGCTTGTCCTTGGGGTTGTCGCGCAGCTTGAGGTAGGCGAAGATCGCGATGACGATAATCACGACGATGATGACCGCGTACGTCGCCCAGTTGGACAGGATGTTCTTGTCGACGTGGACGTTGATGTGGAACGAGTCGGGGTCGATGTACTCCCCGGACTCCCCGCTGCACACGACCTCGAGGTTGTAGTCCCCGGCATCGAGGCCACTGACATGGATGGTGACGGTGTTCTCTCCCGAGACGATGTTCTGGGTTCCGCTGTAGATGACGTCGTTGCCGTTCAGGACCTCGATGGTCATGGTGAAGCGGGTGTCGCTGTTGACGGTGAACGAGATGTCACCGCCGTCCATGTTGTCGAACGTCAGCTCCCTCGGGTTGTCCGTGATGCCGGTGTCCGCGTCGACCGCGGGAACCATGCACACGGCGAGCAGCAGTATGACGCCGGCGGCGATGATCTGTTTGGCGTTCATAATCCCACCTCAGGTGATGATCTCCTCTACGCGCTCCTGCTCGATGGCCCTGCGGACCTCCATGGCGAGCCTCCTTCCGGAGGACATGTTGGTCCTCCAGAGGGTGTTGCCGTACGGGTGTCCCACGGACATGTGGACGTTGGTTCCTCCTCCGATGCGGGGCGCGACGTCGTAGATGTAGAAGTTCAGGTCCTTGTCGACGCATGTCTGCAGGCAGAACGGGCCGATGATCCCGGGGTCGTAGAACTTCTTCGTGGCGGCGACGTACTTCTCGGCCAGGGCGAACGCCTTGTCGAGGAGGGACTCCCTCAGGGTCGCGGAGTTGTGTCCGCAGACGGTGTACTCGGGGATGATTCCATCCTCCTCCAGCTCCACCTGCTGCTTCCCGGGGAGCCTGCAGTATCCGTCGAGGGAGCTCTCGAACCTCCAGTCGATTCCGAGGAGCTCGATCTTCTCGCCCCTCTCCTCGAGGGGGGAGTAGAAGAAGTCCAGGTTGAAGACGGGGCCGATGATGTACTGCTCCATCCTGGCGTGCTCGAGGAAGTTCTCCTCGATGACGCCCTGGGCGATGAGCTCGTTGGACTTCTCCACGAACTGGTCGTAGTCCTTCGCTGTGAAGAATCCCCTCTCCAGCTTCTTGACCTTGTGGTGCACCTTGATGATGGTGAGCCCGTCGATGTCCTCGGGCTTCTCAACCTTCTTGGGGAAGGGCATCCCCGCCTGCTCCAGGAGCCAGTAGTAGTCGCGCTCGTCACCCCTCTCCTCGGACCTGAGCAGGTTCCTGCTTCCCACCATGGGGACCGCGAAGTCGTCCTCGACCGCGTCGATGCCGCAGTAGGAGACGAACGACCTGTTGGGTACGAAGAGGACGTTGTTGTCCATCAGGCCCTTCTGGACCTCGGGTTTCAGGATGCTGCTGAACCTGTCGAGGATGACGGGCTCGTCGACGACCCCCCTGATGAGGTTCCCCTGCTCGTCCCTCTGGGACCTGAAGTACCTGGAGAACGTTGCATCCCTGCCGTCCTGGCACACGGCGACGGTCCTGAATCCCTCGGAAACGGCTCCCTCGCAGGTGTCAAGGGCAGAGTGGGAGGCGATAACACCGATCTTGGCGTCCTTGAGATTGTACCTCTCAAGGTTTCCAAGGACCTCGTCTCTGCTGATCATGTTGAATCACTGGTCAGGCCATCGTCTCCGTTGTAATAATAGTTCGCGTGCACACACGCGTGAGACTGGTTGGGTTCCGGTCCCGGAGGGCGCATCTTGATATACGGTGAGTCGGAACGGGGGTCCATGGATTCCCCGGGAAGCGAGGGGCTGACGCCCCTCCGGAAGTTCAACTTGATCTTCAGGTTCAGCTACACTCTGCCGTTCGTTCTGGCGTCCGTATGCGGGGTTGTCTGCGCTATACCCTACGGCGCACCGGTGCACGTGCTGGTGCTCATACCCGTGGTGGTGCTGATCCTGGCACTGTTCGTCAACTTCTCCAACGACTACTTCGACCACATGTCAGGCATAGACAAGGAGGTCTTCGACCAGAGGTTCAGGACGCAGCAGAACCTCATGTCGTCCGAATCGCTGAAGAAGCTGTACTGGGAGGGGAACCAGTTCGACACGGGGCTGGTGACCGAGCGCCAGGGAAGGGCCATAATGGTGGCCCTGGTGGTCATCGCGCTGATCCTGGCGCTTCCCGTGATCGTCTACAGCGGATGGCATGCCGTGGTGCCCGGGATCATCGGGACCCTGCTCGCCTTCTTCTACACCGCTCCTCCCGTGAACTTCGGGGCAAGGGGCCTCGGCGAGGTCACCGTGGCGATATCGTTCTTCCTGATGGTGCTGTGCTCGTTCTACGTGGCGTCCGGAACCGTGACGGTGGAGATCGCGCTGCTGTCGACGATGGTCGGACTCGTGGTGGGCCTAATGCGCCTGGTGGATTCCATGTCCGCGAACGACGCCCATCTGAAGATGGGGGAGATCAACCTCTCGATACGTCTCGGCACGGAGGGGACAGTCAGGGCGATAAAGGCGATCGTGGCGGCCGCCTACATCCTGGCGGCGGCGATGTGCCTGGTCAACATCCTGGATGTCATCCTGTTCCTGACGCTTCCGCTGACGGTCCGCATGGTGAGGACGATGAACACGCGCGGGGAGCACTGGGATGTCGCGATCATCCCGTACTCGTTCGGATTCTCCGTCCTGACGGAGGTTCTGTTCATCATCGCCTCGGCGGTGACGCTGGCGATCGGGCCGATCGGTCTGATCTGAGTCAATCCTTCGACTTCGCGAATATCGGGAACATCTCCAGAATGGTGGAGGGGCTCCCGCGGTCCACCAGATGGTATTCGCGCACGGCGTCATAGCCGCAGTGCCTGCATGAATCCGTGCCCTCGGACGGGCATCCGCTCCTCCTCGATCCGTCGGGGAGGAGGAACGCAGACAGGTACCGGGGGCATCTGGAGTCCCAGTCCTCCTCGGCAAGGAGTTCGAGCCCCTTCCTGGAGTTCAGTATAGGGTATCCCTCGGACTTCAGCCTGCGGATCTCCTCGATGGCCTCCCTCTTCTCGTCAGCCGTGGGCATGATCTCGTAGGGGGGCGGGGTGATGAAGTTGAAGACGATCCCGGCCAGGCGCGGGTTGTCCCTGACGATGTCCGCGGTCTCGCGGATGTACTCGAGATTGCCCTTCTGCAGGACCATGTTCGCGTAGACGCTGCCGGAGAAGTCCAGACCGTCGAGAGTCTCCATGACCTTGGCGAAGACGCCTTCGCCGCGCACGTAGTCGTGGATCCTCTCGGGTCCGTCCAGGCTCACAGATATGACGTCGGAGTTCGTGAATATCCTGCCGGTAGTGCAGTTGGTGGTGTATCCCACGTTGTAGTACCCGATCCTCTTGGCCTCGTCGATGAGGTCCCCCAGGTCCTTTCCGGAGTCCTGCCACATGGTCGTCTCCCCTCCCTCGAAGTAGGCGATCCTGGCCCCCTCCGAGTACCTGGAGCGCAGTTCCGAGACGATCTCGTCGTATGTGAGCTTGGCCTTCATCCCGGGGTTTGCTCTCAGCATGGAATCGATGGAGCAGTGCCTGCATCTCAGGTTGCAGGCGTACCCTATGCAGATGGTGACCACAAGGGGGGATTTCCTTCCGCATTTGGACAGCATCCACCATTTCGCGTAACCCGTGAACTCTCCGACGGCCATGCTGACCGCAACCCTGAGACGTCTATATAGGATGATTGCTGAGGCCTTCCCGACTCTGTTTGTTCTATTATAAATAATCTACTACTAATGCTTATCATCGGATCCGATCGTCGAAGTCTCAGGAGGAAGCAGCAAGGAGTATCTGAGCGAGGAGACCATGTACGATGCCGTGAGACGTCACGACCCGAAGTACGACGGCAGGTTCTACTTCAGCGCCCACAGCTCGGAGATATACTGTCTGCCGTCCTGTCATGTCCGCACCCTTCTGGAGAGGAACATCCTGTTCTTCCCGACGAAGGGTGAGGCCGAGGCGGCCGGCAGGCGTCCGTGCAAGAAATGTAGGCCGGACCTCTTCTCGAGCGACAAGGCTCGGAAATGGTACCGACGTCTAGTCGGAGGGAACTAGGGTCCCTCTTTCCGGATCGCAGGTCTGCGATGGACATCGACCGTGGAGCGGCTGTCTGAAGCGGGATGCAGCCACCAGGGGGCGATGTCACGGCCCGTCCGCGGGGACGGATGGGCGGGAATCCCTCTGCCGGACCATCGGTTCGGCGCAAAACCCCTGCGGGGTCCAGGCCCCGCCTTACGTTCCATCCTATGGCCGAAACGACATCGAGGACCGTATGTGGTAAGATGACTGACAGAGGATGGTGGAAAAATGGTAGCCTCGCCCAGATTCGAACTGAGGTCGCAGGATCCAGAGTCCCGCATGATTGACCACTACACTACGAGGCTATCAAAACCCGAGAATCTGTTATTGTTCTTAAATCTATCTGTTCGTGTCAGAATCGGTCCATCCGTAGCCGCCTTCATCTCCCACGGCCTGTCTGGACATAGGTTCGGAAAATTGGCATAGTTTTTCATAGCTATATTCTTTAAATCTCAGACTGACGATACCCTTCGTCGTTTCCACCGATTGCCGGCAATCGGGGTCGGCGGGAGCGGAACCATCAGGTGAGGTCTATGGATGAGTATCGGTCCCATTGGCAGGCTTCTGAGAGCGTGACAGCAGAGGCGTTTGTCAGACCCAGCAGGGTGAGCGTCCTGGAGGAGAAGCATGTCATCGTGCTGATGATCTACCTGTCCGCACATGACGGCTGCAGGAAATCCGACCTGTACAGGGACATTTCCCGCAATCCGCGCATGCCCGAGAAACTGGATATGCTGGAGAACAGCGGCCTGATAGTCCAGGAGCCTATAGGAGAACGCAATTCCGTGAGGATACTCCTGACCGAGATGGGCAGGAAGGTCGCCGATGCGCTGGCCTCCATAGAGCGGATGATGTCCGAGGATTGAATCGGGAGAGAAGTGGTTGCCGGGGGAGTTCCCCGGCGTTATTCTGATGGTGTTTACTGGACGGCTTCCTTGACCTTGGCGAAGATCTCGTCGATGTCGCCGACTCCCTTGATGGTGACCAGGGTTCCCTTGCCGCCGTAGTAGTCGATGAGGGGCATGGTGTTCTCGCGGTACACCTTGAGCCTGTTCATGACGGTCTCCTCCTTGTCGTCATCCCTCTGGTACAGCTTTCCACCGCACTTGTCGCAGACGCCCTCCTGCTTCGGGGGGTTGTAGATCAGGTGGTAGACGGCGTTGCAGTCGGGACAGGAGCGCCTCTTGGTGAGCCTGTTGACGAGCTCGTCATCGTCGACGTCCAGGTTCAGGGCGAGGTCGACGTCGACCTGCTCCCCGAGGGCGTCGGCCTGCTCCACGGTCCTGGGGAATCCGTCGAGGATGACGCCGCCCTTGGCGTTGGCGATTTTCTCCTTCATGAGTCCGATGATGAGGTCGTTGGGGACGAGCGCACCGGAGTCCATGTAGGTCTTGGCCTTCATGCCCAGTTCCGTGCCGTTCCTGACGGCCTCGCGGAGCATGTCGCCGGTGGAGAGTCTGGTGTAGCCGAGCTCCTCGCTCAGTTTCTCACCCTGGGTTCCCTTTCCGGATCCCGGTGGTCCGAGAAGTACGATTACGGATTTCATGAGCCTTCGGAGAGCGTCATCATATTTCAAGTTGAGAGGTGGGGGATGTGCGGGGACCTCCCCATCCTTCTCCGACGTTCCGGATGCACTCTTCTTCCAGATGGAAGGCGCCCATGCGGGGCACAGGCGATGTGCCAGCGCACGGGTTCCCGTCAGATCCCCCTGCGGATGGGGGTCGGTTCCACCGATCCACGGCATTCCGTCCCGTCTGATGCGCCCTTACAGGATGTCCTGATGGAGCAACCCATTATAATCTGCGGTTGCAATCGCACCCCAGTTTAGAAGAGGTGTTCACTCATGGACCAGAGCATCATCGACCAGATCGAGAAGGTCGTCGGCAAGGACGGCTACTCCACCGAACCCGCTGTCCTCTACACTTACGGATTCGACGCTTCCATTTTCCACAACACGCCCGACATCGTGGTTCAGCCCACCACGACCGAGCAGGTTTCCGAGATCATGAAGATCGCCTACGCTAACAAGATCCCCGTCACCCCCCGCGGTGCCGGAACGGGTCTGTGCGGTTCCGCCGTGCCCATCAAGGGCGGTATCGTGATGGCCATGCAGAGGATGAACAAGGTCCTCAAGGTCAGCGTGGCAGACCTGTGGGTCGATGTGGAGGCCGGATGCGTCTATAACGACCTCAACGCAGAGCTGGCCAAGTACGGCTTCTTCTTCCCTCCCTCTCCCGGGTCCGCCGAGGCCTGCCAGATCGGAGGGATGGTCGCGAACAACGCCTCCGGCATGCGTGCGGTCAAGTACGGCGCCACCAGGGACTTCGTCATGGGACTCACATTCGTGAAGGCCGACGGCGAGATCGTCCGCGCGGGGACCAGGACCATCAAGGACTCCTCCGGATACCAGCTCGCCCGCCTGATGTGCGGGTCCGAGGGAACGCTTGGAGTGATCACGGAGGTCACCCTGAAACTGACCACCAAGCCCAAGAAGGCCGCCAACTGCCTCTGCTGCTTCAACACCGTGGAGGATGCCGGGAAGTGCATCTCCGCGATCATCGCCAAGCCTCTGATCCCCTCGTCCTGCGAGCTCATGGACAGCGTCAGCATCAGCGCGGTCAACAAGGCCCGCGGCAACCCGCTCCCTGACTGCGGCGCGCTGTGCATCGTGGAGGTCGACGGCGAGACGGACGAGATCATCGACAGGGACCTCGCCATCGTCGAGGAGATCGC
>CAZLMR010000029.1:0-10075 GCA_964560575.1 uncultured Methanomassiliicoccales archaeon
CGGCCCTGAAGGCCATCGAGAGGCTGTATGCGTCGGAGCACGAGGCTGATTCCCTCGAGGAGAACCTCTGCGGACAGATGAGCATCGGGGAACTGTCCCCTCAGGAGAGGGAGGACTTCATGCACTTCGTCAAGAAGACGGACGGCATAGCCAACTGGTGCAAGGAGGCCGCCATCAACATCCAGCTCGTCGTCGACACAGGGGCGGTCATCCCCGTCGGGATATGGAACCTGTTCTCCGAGGTGGTCGCTGACCTAGAATCAGAGGTCAATGCACTGATGAACGCCATCAAGATCCTGGGCACCGGTGGCGAGGGCATAGACGCCTGCATCCAGAGTGTAAAGGACCAGGAGCGCAGGGTCGACGAGGCGTACATGAAGATCATGAAGGCCATCCTCACAGCCGATCTGGACCAGAAGGCCACGATCCTGTCCATCAACATCCTCGAGACGCTGGAGGAGTCCGCCGACACATGCAAGGGTTGCGCCGAGACGATAAACATCCTTTTCTACGCAAAGAGGATTTGAGTCCGCGATGACTCTCTTCGGGATAAACGGCGTCAGGGGCACGGCCAACCAGGATCTCACAGTGGAGTTCGCACTGCAGATCGGAAAGGTCGTCGGGAAGACATTCGGTGGTCGCATAGCTATTGCCACCGATGCCCGTGACTCGGCCGACATGCTGAAGAACGCACTGTCAGCGGGCATCATGTACGTAGGGTCAGACGTCGTGGACCTGAGGATCCTCCCGACCCCGGTACTGCAGTACTATGTGAAGTCGCATGACGATGTCACCGGGGGCGTGGTCATCACGGCATCCCACAATCCGCCTGAGTACAACGGTTTCAAGTTCATCAGGGGTGACGGGGTCGAGGTCGGCCGCGAGGAGGAGCAGGCCATAGAGAGCTATTGCAGCACCGAGATCCAGCGTGCGCCCTGGAGCGGGATCGGAGAGGTCCTGGCCGGTACCGGTGCCGTGGAGAGTCACGTCCGCGCGGTCATAGAGAACGTCGATGCCGAGGCGATACGCAAAGCTGGTCTCACCGTATGCGTGGACTGCGCCAACGGATCCACATGCGAGTCCACGCCGTTGCTCCTCAAACTCCTGAACGTGAGGGCGTTCACGATAAACGCCGATCCGCAGAGCGAGAGTCCCGGCCGCAGCAGCGAGCCCACCGAGGAGAACCTCAGGCCGCTGATGGCGCTCACCAGGGAGGTCGGAGCCGATCTGGGTGTCGCTCACGATGCCGACGGGGACCGCACGATATTCGTGACCGGGAAGGGGGAGTACGTCCAGGGGGACGTCAGTCTGGCGATAGTGGCCAGATCCGTACTGGAGGCCCACAAGGGCAAGGTAATCACTCCGGTGAGCTCCTCCGCGATCGTCGGCGATGTGGTGGAGTCCAACGGAGGTCTCCTCAAATACACGGCAGTCGGATCGCATACCGTCATAAGGAAGATGGAGGAGAACATGGCCGTCTTCGGCGGTGAGGAGAACGGGGGGATGGTGTTCCCCGACTTCCAGATGTGCAGGGACGGCATAATGGCGCTGGCGAAGATGCTCGAATGCGTGGCCAAGAACGGTCCGCTCTCGGAGCAGATCGCCAGTTTCGACAGGTACTACGATTTCAAGGAGAACGTCCCCTGTCCCGAGGAGGGCAAACAGCCGCTTCTCGATCACTTCGTCGACAAGTTCATCGATGCGCATGTGGAGACCGTCGACGGTCTCAAGGTATACTTCGACGACGGATGGGTCCTGCTCAGGCCGTCCACGACCGAGGCCCTGTTCAGGATATACTCCGAATCTAAGGACGAGAGCGCAGCCCGTGACAGGATCGCCGAATTCGTATCCGAGGCAGAGGTCTTCCTCAAGGACAACCTTTGAACTCAGCTTCTGAGGTTCTTGGCATGGACCGCCATGACCTCGTTGATGTATCTCGCGGCAAGAATCGATGTTATCCCGGCCGGGTCCGCAGGGGGGCACACCTCCACGACATCGAATCCGGCGAGTCTGTCCCCGATGGCGTTGATGACCTTCTTGACGTCCATCGGCATGAGTCCGAACGGTTCGGGAGTCCCGGTCCCCGGAGCGAAGGCCGGGTCGATGCCGTCGATGTCGACGGTCAGGTAGATCCTCTCGTTCTTGACGCTGTCCAGGGCCTTCTCGATCGCCCATGAGATCCCGTTGTCCATGATGTCGAACGAGCTGATGAACGGCACCACGTCGTCCCTGTCGAGCTCCTCCTCGCCTATCGCCCTCGCGCCGAGGACGAAGACGTTCTCGAGCCCCAGGTGCTCCGCCGCTCTGCGTGTGATGCAGGCATGGCTGTTCGGGGTCCCAAGATATTCGTCCCTGGAGTCCAGGTGGGCGTCGATGGAGATGAGCGCGATGTCGTCCGAATCGAAGTTCCTGACGATCGGGATGTTGATGGAATGCTCCCCTCCGATGGAGATGGGGAACTTCCCGTCCCTTATGGCCGGGCCGACGGCAAAGTCGACCTCCGCGAACATATCCTCCGGCAGGATGAAGTCGTCGCAGTTGCCGTAGTCGTACACATTCAGCTGCGGCTGATGTATGCCGTGCTCGAAGTGTATCTCCTCAAAATTGTAGGAGGCCCGCCTTATGGCGGTGGGGGCCTCCCTTGCTCCCGCCTTGAAGCAGGAGGTGTGGTCGTACGGGATGCCGAAGATCACCACGTCGGCATCGTTGTAGTCTGATTCCGCGCCGGCGTAGCCGATCCCGTACGACATTGGTTTCAGACCTCACATGATCTTGTATCTGCCCATCGCGACGATGTAGAGGAGCTCTCCTCCCTCTTCGACGGGCTGCTCGTGGTCGGGGTTGATCTCAACCGAGATCTGCTCGAAGGTCTCGAGGTCCATGATCATGGCCTCGTTACCCGAGATGGAAAGGACCTGGCCCTTCCTCTTGTCGATCATGGGGACCTGCACCTTCGTGCTCACGGGTCCCACGATGGACTTCTTGGCTCCGGTGAAGATGCTGACCGCGTCGACGTTGGCTTT
This sequence comes from uncultured Methanomassiliicoccales archaeon, assembly GCA_964560575.1. Taxonomy (GTDB): domain Archaea; phylum Thermoplasmatota; class Thermoplasmata; order Methanomassiliicoccales; family Methanomethylophilaceae; genus Methanoprimaticola. The sequence goes on from CAZLMR010000029.1 coordinate 3,024, forward strand.
CGCGGATCCGTGCTTTCCGGGCTTAGAAGTCGTGATCTTTACGATCTTGCAGGGTTCGTCGTCGATGTTGACGTACCTTCCCTCTTTCAGCTCTCTGATCTCTTTCATCTCCCACATTGGCACTACCTTCTTGTTGGATGTATATCCGACTCACGGCCGGAAGTTCACTCCCCCGAGGGAAGCGTTGATGCGCAGGTCGAACTTTGTTGCAGACCTCATGCTATCTGGCACCCCATCATCCACCGAAATATAATATTTTACTGGACAAAGGAAGATAACCGCCGGTTGGCATGTGCCAGCATCAGTGGCGGCGGTTCTTCCCGCCCTTGCCCTGGCGTCCCTTCTTGCCAGACTTCTGGGGTTTCTTGGGCGGATTGGGGTAGCGCCTCCTGATGTCCTCCACGCGTCTGGAGAACTCCTCGTTCAGTCTGTCCCCTGCGAACTCGCCATGGTACTGGTCGATTTTCGCGGCGATCAGGACCTTCCCGGCAAGCGCGCGTGCGATCTTGCCGCGCTGCCAGTAGGGGGCCCTGTGGACATCGGGATGCTGGTAGATGACGCCGTGCTTCGGACCCTTCTTCCCGGACTTGAGGTGTCTGAACATCGCCTTCTCGGCTCCGAGCAGCTGCACCGTCGAGGACGGGAGCGAGGCGAGCCTCTCCAGACCTCCGGCCAGGGACACCATCCTGGCGGCCAGCGGCGCTCCCAGTATGGCGCACATGTTGGGGCAGGTCTCCTCGACTATGCCCTGGATGTAGGTCTCCGTCCGGTCCTTGTCGTCGTAAAGGCGGCTGAGGGTGTCCGCAAGGTCCCTTATCGCGTCCATGTCCGCAGGGTCCATGTCCGCACCGATGGATTCGATCTCTATGCCCAGCTCCTCGATGACGCCCTCCCTCTCGCCGTTCATGGCGATCAGCTGGGCGTACCTGGCATCGTGGGCGTAGTCGGCTAGCTCCGGGAAGTGCATCCCGTACCATTCGTGGAGCCTCTCGTTGTACAGGTTTATCGTAGCTATCTGGTCGTCGAGGCTCCTGATGGCCTGCACCAGGCTCCTGTCCCTGGGTATGGGCTCGGACGTCCTGAGCTTTCCCAGGCCTATCATGACCTCGTGCATGAAGTCGCCGTCGTACCCGAACCTCTCGGGTGTGATGGAGGACGAATCGAACATCTCCGGCTTGCCCAGCTCCGACTGCCTGCGGTCGGCGACCGCCAGCTTCCCGTCCACCGTCGCCGCCAGCTCCCTCTCCTCGTCCAGGAGGGAACCCCTCTGGACGGCGGCGAGCTTCTCGGCGACCTCGGCGGCATCCTTGGGCATAAGACGCTTGTCGAGCACCTTCCCGGATTTCTCGTCGCACAGGAAGACCCCGAACCACTTCGTCACCAGCATGGTCATGCGATCACATCCTGGACAGCTTCTCGACCTCGTCCGCAGGGAGGTCCTCGGCATCGCCGACGATGAGCTGCAGCCTGGCCTGGAACTCCAGCTCCTCCATCCTGTTGTAGGCCTCCTCCAGGGTCCTGCCCTGGGTGAGCGCGCCGTGCCTCTCCATGAGCATGGCCTTCGCATGCCCCTCGGCGGCGACCGCGTCCACGAGCTCCTGGGATCCCGGGGTGAAGTATCCGATCATGGGCACGTGCCCCAGGAGCATCGCGCCCTCCGGGGTCAGGTTGCACCTCATCCCCTCGTTCCTGACGGCGAGCGCCACGCAGTTAAGAGGGTGGCAGTGGACGACGGCGTTGGTGTCCGGGTTCATCCTGTAGAGGGCCAGATGGAATCTGTGCTCGATGGACGGTTTCTCCTCGGAGCGGACCTCCCCGTCGATGGACACCTTGACCATGTCCTCGGGCTTCAGCAGGCCCTTGTTCCTTCCGGAGGGGGTGATGATGATCTCCTCGTCGTTGATGCGGACGCTCATGTTCCCTCCGGCGGAGACGGTGAGCTGCCTGTCGTACAGCATCCTGCAGAACTCCGCCAGCTGCTCCCTGGCATATCTCTCGTTCATCTCAGTCCCTCATCAGGTGGATCTCGTCCGGCTTCAGGATCCCCTTCTCGGTTATGAATCCGGCAACCAGTTCCGCGGGTGTGACGTCGAAGGCGGGGTTGAGGGCGTGAGATCCCTCGGGGGCGATCCTGGTCCCGTTCATCATGGTGACCTCCTCCTCCGACCTCTGCTCGATGACGATGTCCTTCCCGGATTCCATGGAGATGTCGAATGTGGATATGGGTGCGGCGACGTAGAACGGTATTCCGAAATGCTTGGCCACTATCGCCTTGTCGAAGGTCCCGATCTTGTTGGCGAAGTCGCCGTTTGCGGCGATCCTGTCGGCGCCCGTTATGATCATGTCCACCCCGCGGCTCATGTAGTAGGCGGAGGCTCCGTCGGGTATGATCCTGTGGTCGATCCCCTCCTGGGCGAGCTCCCAGGCGGTGAGCTGCATCCCCTGGAGGCGGGGACGGGTCTCCGAGACGTAGACGAAGAAGTCTACGCCGCGGGCGTGGGCATCCCTCATGGGGGCGAGTGCCGTGCCCACATCCACGGTGGCCAGGGCTCCTGCGTTGCAGTGTGTCATGAGCCTCATTCCGTCCTTGATGAGCTGTCCGCCGTGCCTTCCGATGCTCGTGCACTTGTCCACCATCATCTGGGCGTAGCCGTCGGCGGCCTCCACCGGGTCGGCCCCATCCTTCAGCCTGTCGTACATGTAGTCGACCGCGTAGAACAGGTCGTAGGCGGTCGGCCTGGCGGCCTTGATGTCCTTGGAGGCCTGGTCCAGGTCGCATCCCTTCAGTGCGGCGATGCACATGGCGTATGCGGCGGTGGCGCCTATGGACGGTGCCCCGCGCGTGGTCATGTTCCTGATGGCCTCCGCCACGTCGAGGTAGTCATCGAAACCGACTATGACGATCCCCGCGGGGAGACGCCTCTGGTCGATCATCATCACCCTGCCGTCCTCGAACCATACGGCACGGATGTCCTTCTGCTCACCATCGATCATGGCCTTCATGATGTCACCTTGTCATGCCGATGCGTCCCGCTCATATAACGGTCGCGGGTGCGGACGGCCAGCGGCGATGATGGTTGATGCGTCCAGTCCGAAACATCCACCGATAGAACCATTAATAAGTTGAACGGGATATCCCTCCGATTGAATTGAACGACGGCCCGCTCACCGATTTCGAACTTTATTACACCAGGAACGGACTCGTGCAGGTGTCCAATGACGTGAGACGCAGGATACTCCACGAGCTGTCGGACAAGAACCTGTCCCTGACGGATCTCTCCAAGATCACGGGCAAGGCGCAGTCGACCCTGTCGGTCCATCTTGACAAGATGGTCTCGGAGGGACTCATCGCGGCCCACGACGATCCGGACGACAGCCGCAGGAAGGTCTACTCACTGGTGTCGGTCATGCTGGCGAATTCCAAGCCCCCGTCCGATGTGGCCATGACCATGGCGCTCAACTCCCTCACGGAGATCGCGGACGATCCCGTGAAGACCCGCGACATGCTCGCCAGGTTCCTCTTCCTGGGGTTCGACGCGATGGGTCTGTCCGTGGGGCCGATGGCATCGATGCTCGGATCCGTACACGCGATGGCGCTCGGAGGAGAGCTGTCCGGCGACAGCATCGAGGACACGGTCGCCAATGCCAGGGACTACTACAAGAAGATGGGGTTCGGTGATGCCAGCGTCTTCTCGCTCAAGCCGCTGACCATCATCATAAAGGATGATGTGCCGTTCACCGAGGATTCCGCCAAGTCGCTCGGGTTCTATGCCTCCGGATTCTTCTGCAAGGTGCTCGAGGATGCCACCGGCAACACGTACGAGATGACGTCCAACGAGGTCTTCGGCTCGGACTACAACTACTTCCGCTTCGTCCTGGAACCCACGGCCAAGAGTCAGATAGTCTGATCAGCGCTTGGGTTCGAAGGTAAGCAGCGCCCCGTTGCCGAGGGTCTCCACGTCCCTCAGCTCCAGCCCGAACCCTCCGGGGGCCACCCACCCGTCGCCGTCACAGGGCGTCGGGGCATCGGAGCCGCCTATGATCAGGCCTCCGACGAACACGGTGTACCTGTCGACGAGGCCCGCTCTGAAGAATGACGAGATGGTGCGTCCGCCACCCTCCACCAGGATGCTCTCAATCCCCATCTCCTCGGCCAGGTCCTCGAGGACGGCTTCCAGGTCGATGGTCTCCTTCCCGGCCCTGATGGTCTCCTCGCAGTCCCATTCGCGGTCGCAACCCTCCAGGGTCACCATTATGGTGGGCGCCCTCTCGTCGAGAACCAGCGCGTCGTCGGGGGTCCTGCCGTGGGGGTCCAGAACTATGCGTATCGGGTTGGTGTCATAGTTGAGGTCCTTCAGGGTGAGGTGGGGGTTGTCCGCTATGACCGTGCCGACACCGACCAGGATGGCGTCGTACTTCCGGCGAAGGTTCTTCGCACGGGCCTTGTCCTCATCCGAGGATATCGATACCTGGGTGCGGTCGCATCCCGCGATCTTCCCGTCCGCCGACATGGCGCAGTTGATGTGTATGAACGGTCTCATGATTTGGCCCCCGGTGTCACGCTGAACCTGTATACGTCCTCCTTCCTCTCCACGCCGAACTTGACGTTGAGGAACGATTCCAAGGTGTCCATCTGGCTCAGCAGGTGCTTGCTGATCCTGGACACCGAGAAGCTGCTGCATTCCTCCGCCATTGCCATGTACGGGAGCAGCTGGTCAGCGGTGTGCACATCCATGGTGGATCCGCTCTCCATCTCCCGTATCAGGTCGACGGCGGCATCCTTCCCGCACTTGTCCGGGGGATGGCCCCTGGACGAGAGCGCGTTGCTTCCCAGCATGCCGTTCTCGTACTCGGCAACCAGCACCAGTCCGGCCCCCTGGGATCCTCCGTCGGTCCTCTGGAGCTCGAACTCCACGTCGGCGTAGGGCTTCAGGGCCTCGGCGCAGCTCCTCATCATCTCCTGCGGGACCCAGTCGGAGAGGCGCTGGCAGAAGCACACGCCCTTGACGGAGACGAGGTCCCCGAGGGTCTCCTGGTTGAGGGGCCTTATCGTCCCGATAGGGTCGAGGGTCGCGATGACGCGTCCTCCGCCCTGCGGGTAGAATCCCCTGTCGATGATCTTCGCATCCGCGTTGATGTTCATGCGGCTCATCATCGGGAACAGGAGGGTCTGATAATAATCGATGGGCGGGGCCCACATGACGTTGGTTCCCCCGCAGATGTCGACGGTCAGCCTCTGGGTGTGGTTCCTGGCGGCGAGCAGCATCGCCTGAAGGACGAGGCTGATGCTCCCGGCGGAGCTGATGTTGACGTCGATGTTGTAGACCTGCTCGTCCCCGGGCACGAAGAAGAGGTCCCCGGAACCGATCTTGCAGCCTTCGACCTCCGACCCGGTCATGCGGGCCACTGCGTTGACCGCCGCGACATGCTGTCTGGACAGGCCGTTGGTCGGCCTGTTCTCCCTGATACGGGTTAGGTGCACCGGTATGCCCGTGACGGTGGACATCGCCACCGTGGTGCGGACCATCTGTCCGCCTCCCTCTCCGCGGGAACCGTCGATCTCCAGCATGTCCATGTGCGGTACAATGGAGGACCTAATAAAAAAATGTGGTATGAGAAACAGAAGGAAGGGATGGTAGCGAGGGGTCGATTTGAACGACCGGTCTCCGGGTTATGAGCCCGACGGGATATCCTGGCTACCCCACCTCGCTATAATCGATGCTAAACAGGGAGTGGTATAAATAATTTCGTGGGACGCTGGTCATGCCAGCAGTCCCGTTTCAGAACAGTTTCTTGAGGAACATCAGGTCGTCGATCTTCCCCTTGACCGCGATCTTCTTCAGAACATAGGCGCGCATGGGCCTGAGCGTCCCGTCGATGAGTCCGCGGAGGTTCTCGGGGGTGGTCGTGACCGTGACGTCTGCGTCGTCGAGCAAGCCCGGCTCGAAGTAGTAGATCTTCGCATCCTTCAGCTTCATGCTGTAGGATTCGGTGCCGAGGTCGAGGTTGAAGCTCTTGGTGAGGGGTTCCACCTCCTTCCTGAGGTTCTCGTCCTTCTCCATCTTCCTGTGGAACCTGTCTATTACTTCCTGGATCTCCTGCTGCATGGTCATATGATTCACCAGTCGCTGATCTTCGTGTTCTTCCTGACGGACAGCATCTGTCTGACCGGCTCCCATGAGCACCTCACATGGTCGGGGGCCTTCCCGTTCTCCTTGATCCATCCGGCGATGAAGTCCATCGTGTAATGGTCGCTGGGATACCCGCTGCCGATGTTCACTCCGAATTCGGCGCGGATGTCATCCATCATCCTGTCCCTCGTGACCTTGGCCACGATCGAAGCAGCTGATACTACAGGGTACGTATCATCCGCTTTATGCTTTGCTATTATGTCTGCGTGTGGCACCAGAGCACCCAGTCTCTGGGAGAAAGCCGCCTCGTTGACGTCCGGGCAGTCCGCGTACACGGTTCCGGTGGGAGCATGCGAGCATGCCTCGGCGAACATCCTCAGCTCGACCTCGTTGAGGGACATGCTCTTCCTGCGTAGATCGATTTCGGCCGCGGTCGCGACGATGACGGTCCAGTCCGCGACGGATGTTATCTCGTCGTACATCGCCTCGCGTCTCTTCGGTGTCAGCTTCTTGGAGTCCCTGACGCCTATGGTCGTCAGGGGTTCCTCGGATTCCACGAACACGGCACCCACAACAAGAGGGCCCATGACAGAGCCCCTTCCAGCCTCATCGACACCGCAGCGCATATCCAATAACCGATTAAATTGTAGATGTATCTCCTTTAAGTTGATTTCGTATTTCATCGAACCATGGCTTTGAAATGCGACTTGCAATACGGCAAAGGAGAGGCCGGATACAAGCTGACGCGCGTCGGGGTTAAGGGCGTGCGCAAACCCGTCCTCGTCCACCGTGAGGGACTCGACGGTACCCTCAACAACGCGCTCAACTGCTCCATCGACATCTTCGTGGACCTCCCTGCGGTCCAGTGAGGCTCCCACCTGTCAAATAACCTCGCGGTCCCCAAAGGGCGCGCTTCCGAGA
>CAZLMR010000030.1:0-9908 GCA_964560575.1 uncultured Methanomassiliicoccales archaeon
GCGAGGACGGAATGGCTTTCATCACCGGATGCAAGAACCCCAAGGCGATCACAATCTTCGTCCGCGGCGGAACCGAGCACGTGCTCGAGGAGGTCGAGAGGGCCCTGAACGACGCCATCCGTGTCGTCGGTGTCGCCATCGAGGATGGAAAGGTCGTCGCAGGAGCCGGAGCCCCCGAGATCGAGCTCGAGCTCAGGCTGATGGACTACGCCGCCTCCGTCGGAGGAAGGGAGCAGCTCGCCATCGAGAAGTTCGCCAAGGCCATGGAGATCATCCCCTGGACCCTCTCCGAGAACGCCGGTATCGACCCCATCGACAGCATCATCAAGCTGAAGAACGCCCACGAGAAGAAGACTGCCAAAGCCAAGTACTTCGGAATCGACCTCGACTCCGGAGAGGCCGTCGACATGCTCGCCAAGAACGTCGTCGAGCCCCTCAGGGTGAAGGTCCAGGCCATCAACTCCGCGGAGGAGGTCGCCAACATGATCCTCAGGATCGACGACGTCATCGCCTCCCGCAGGGCACCCCCGACACCCCCCCAGGGCGCCGGTGCTCCCCCTATGATGTGAGTCCGAAGGACCTGTACGAACTATGATGGGGGCATCGCCCCCTTTTCCGGCGCCCCTTCGGGGGCGCCCTCCAGCACCATTATGTTTCCTCCGCCCGGGCACCCTACGCTCGGGCGGTTCCAGTACATTCTCGATTCGATCCCATTCGTCTTTTCTAACAATCTGTGTATCCGAAATGAGGTAAAGGTGAGGGAGAACCCTCACCGTGTTTATTCGGTTTCAGATCACGACCATGGTCGTGTCGGACGTGTCAACACTGCTTGGTATCTGGCCGACCGTGTATCCGGTCGAGGTCGTCTCGCAGTAGTAGTAGACGGTGTCTGGATCCGATCTGAGATAGAAACCGTCAAGATCCGGATAGTCGCCGTCTATGTGTATCCCCGTGGCCATGTGTCCGGGGAACAGGAGCAGGGCGGCATCGTACCCCATAGCCTCGGCCAGGGATGCAAGCAGGATGGATGTGTCCTCGCAGTCTCCCCCGTGGTCATAAAGCGTCTCGAGGGGGAACTTCCAGTACTCCTCGTAGCCCATGTACACCGAATCATCCTCGTATCCCATGCACTGGGAGAACGCCAGCAGGAAGTTCACCCTCTCCAGGTCAGTCATCCCCTCTGTCATCGCGGTGAAGTCGGTGGCGATCTGCTGGATGTACTTGTCCTCGTAGGTAACGAAGGTCCTGTCGCGCTGATGGTCGTTGTATATGTCCTGCTGCCTAAGCGAGACATCGTAGTAATCCCTGTAGTAGACGACGTCGCTGTACAGGATGTCCAGACTGTATGTGTAGCTCTGACCGTCCACTGACCACTCATAGAGCATCGTCGTGTAGCCGTCGACCATGGCTGTCAGGGTGCGATGCGTCCCGTTATCCTCATCCACTCCCAGGATGGTGTACTCCCCGGGTGTGTCGAAGGAGTACTGTGCCGGATCTCCGGTGAAGGTGGCGACGGAATCCCCGTCCTGATCGTAGACTGTCCATTCGGTAGTCTCGGTGTATTCGCCGATGTCCAGAGCGGTGCCTGTCATAGTCGTCACATCAGGATCGGATGTGTTCATGGCATAGAACTCGAAATCACCGTACTGCGCGGTGAAGGTGTACTCGAAAGAGGTGGATACCAGGTTCCCGGATGAATCGTACCATCCCGCGAAAGTCGTGCCGTCATCCACGGATGCGGTGAGGGTGACGCTGTCCCCAGGCCTGTACGTGCCGTCCCCGGAGACCTCGATGCCCATGTCAGCATAGGCCGTCACCTGGACCTCGCTGGAGGTCTGCTCGGTGTACACGTCCCTGAGCTCGTAGACCAGATCGGTGGACGAGAAGATGCTCTTGGAGCTGTACTCGATCCTGTAGGTGATCCACCCGTCCCCGATCCATTGCTTCTCGGTGGATCCGTTCGAATGTACGCCCTGAATGACCTGGCATTCCTTTGAGCCGTTGATCGTGTCTATGGTCTCGGTGCCCAGGTCGTACCACTGTGTGTCGGAGTCCCCGGTCCAGTATGTGTCCTCAACTGACCTGTGCTGCGTGGTTGTCAGGAACCTGTATTCCATATCGGTCTGGGTGGACATCAGGTACTCACCGGATTCGTTCTGGTAGAGATACCTGTATGTGACGGTCCCATCCATCATGTAGCTCGACAGGAGTCCGCTGTCATAAGATCCGCTGACATCGTACTCCAAGGTCTTTCCTACCACCGAATCGGACCATCCGGCATAGAGGGTGATGTCACCAGAGATGTCGGGTCCTATCGAGACGACAGGCTTCGTCATGGCTTCGTCCAGGTACCATGAGACGAACACCATGTCGTCATCATAGGGATCGTAGAGCTCGGTGGTCGTACCCGCTTCGTAGGTTGTGGGATTCAATTCGTTCTGCGTGCCTCCGTTGAGCACGTACGTTATATCATACCGGTCGTCTGTGATCGTATACACGATTCCTATCGCCGCTACAGCGACCACTACTGCCGCGATGACCGCGATTGCCTTTCTGTTCATCTCCATCTTTCCTTAGGATTCTTCATTGAGGTTTGAGCCCGGGAGGGGCGGTCGGAGGCGGGACCTCCGCCTCAGAATACTGTCCCTCTGGCAACGACCGGCATGGGGGCCGGCGAGCCCACCTCGAAGAAACCGGAGACAGGTTGGGAACACAGTTCCGGAATGACCGCGGGCGGATCACAATCCGATTCGACGATCGGGTCCTCATATTGGAACGGATCATCCCCGTCCTCGTCGTCTGACTGCTTGCGGTCTACGCAAGCATCCGTGGCCCTCGACTCCTGGAAGAAGGCGGAGGCCGCCAGCTTGGACAGGAAGGCGTTCTGGGAGTCGGCGAACCCTCTGATGCGGTCGGGGATGTCGTCCCACCGGGGATCCGCATCCAGGGTGACGGTGACCGTGAGCAGGAACTCCGTGTCGATGTGCATCCCTTCGAAGTCGTCGTCCTGTTCGGAGACGTTGACGGAAGCGGGGCCTCCGATGAATGTGCGGAGTTCCGATTCCTCGATGAAGCGCTCGCTCCCGATGGCATCCCTCACCACGAGATAGAGATCGTCCATGGCGAACTTGGGATCGGAGAGAATGAACACGATGCCGTCCGACATCCTCATCTCCGCCGAGACCGCCTCGTAGCCGAGGATGAACCCAATCGGGTCCTCGGGAGTCAGGTCATCAGACGGGACGATGACGGTGACGTCCGGTCCCGATGCATCCGCTTCAGCGAACGATGCGCACAGAACGGCCGTGGACGCTAACAGGACGATTGTTGTCAGAATCGCCTTGCGGGCCACGGAACAGCGCATGACGTTCCTAGCATCCATGTCTATTAAAACTTCTCCGAAGAAGCGACGAAACGGGTGGAAGGTCGGACCCCCGCACCCGGGGGCCCTGTTTCAGAATGTCTTCACTGGCTGGGGAAGAAGAACCCAGCGGTCATGTCGAGGTAGTTGGCTCCGGAGTACCCGGGGCATCTCTCATCGACAGCCGCCTTGAACTCCTCTGCGTTGGAGCATCCGGAGGCGACCTCCTTGAGCATCTCGAGGTAATCGATCTTGGTCTGGACGTCCTCTCTGGTCTCGGGACCGTAGTGGGCGGAGAGGAAGATCTGGAATCCTCTGTCAAGATAGCCCTTGAGGTTTGCGATGATGGCGTCAGCGTGACCCGCTCCGGCGACGATAGAGTGGCAGTCATGGCCGAGCATGTGCATGTACACGGCCTTGGCCTCTGGGATCTCCACCTCATAAGCATCGCTGTCGGGGTTGATGACCATGTGGATCCCAGCTATCTCAAGCTTTCCGGCACCGATCCTCTCGCCGTCCTCGGTCACCAAGGAGTCGAAGGCGTCGCCGAAGATGCCGGCGAAGTTGGTGATGAGTCCCCTGCCGCCTCCCACGGTGTTGTACTTGTGGGCGCTCTCGGTCATATACGACCTCACATCGGGAAGGAATGTGTCCCCTGCTGCGTGGTAGGCGACGAGCTTGCCCTCGACCTTGAGTCCGCTGTCCCTGATGTACCTGGTGACCTCATCGATGCTGTTCTTGAAACATGGGAGCTCGATGACCACGGCCTTCCCTCCCTTACCGATGAGGTTGGGCCTCTCGAGGATGATCACCTGGTCGTCGATTGCATCCTTGGTGTTGTACACATGGATCTGGACCTTTCCGCAGTCCATTACTGTCACTTCGCCGTTCTCGAGAGAGATTGTCTTGCTGTTCATTTCCGATTTCTCCTCGACCTTGCCGGTCTCAGGAGGTAGTATGCGCCGAGAGTATTTGTATCAACCAGAAACTTGGTAGTAAGATAGTTACCTCAAGGTAATCATGGCATCATCCCTTCGGATATACCTCGAATCAGCTTTGTTCCTAGAGAATAGACAGGCTAATCTGTTCAATAATAACCACTATTTTGGTTTAAAATCACATAGTTACCGCGCGGAAACTGACCAGATTATAACCAGCGCCATGCTTTGGGGATTGCTTCCGAACGGAAGATGGAGAACACGGATGAACGAAGAAGCAGAGAGATACCTGGGATACCTTGTCGATAGGATCCACACGACGGTCCTATCCACCATCGGCGATGACGGGTATCCGCACACATGCGCGGTCGACATGATGTACCGCGACGAGGAGGGAGTGTACTTCCTTACCGCCAAAGGAAAGGACCTCTATCGCAGGCTGAAGGCTGACGGCAGGATATCCCTCACAGGGATCAAGGGATCAGACACGATGTCCTCGGTAGCCCTGAGCCTGGTGGGTTTTGCCGAGGAGGTGGGACCATCATACCTGCTATATCTCCTGAGTGCGAACCCCTACATGTTGGAAATCTACCCCACAGAGGATTCACGTCATGCTCTGACCGTGTTCCGCATAAGCCGTGGGAACGGCGAATGGTTCGATCTGTCCAAGAAGCCGATCGAGCGTGCCGGGTTCTCGTTCGGGGATATCCCGACCCGTGATACGGCATTCTCGATAACGGACTCCTGCGACGGCTGTTCCCTCTGCTTGGAATCCTGCCCTCAGTCCTGCATAGACACCTCTACAGTCCCATTCTCGATAGTTCAGAGCAACTGTCTGAGATGCGGCAACTGCATGTCAATCTGTCCGACCCATTCCATAGTCAGGAGGGTAATGCGATGACCGAAGGACTTGATGATGAGACCTTCCTCATCCGCGAGCTCTCTGCTGACGCTGGTGTGCGTGTCGGGATCCCAGGATCCGAGTCGGAGAGGCGCTACCTCATCAGATCTCTTATGAACATCAGGGCCCCAGTACCTCTACGTAATGATATTATTGAAGTCCAGGACAGGTACCTTTCAAGATTGCTGGAGGAGAAGGGCGTCGTCGATGTCGACAGTCTGGAATTCGAGGACAGGATATGTCTCTGGCAGGGGGACATCACCCGTCTGGGATGCGATGCGATAGTCAACGCGGCCAACAGCGGCATGATGGGATGCTTCGTCCCCTGTCACGGATGCATAGACAATGCCATCCACTCCTCGGCGGGAATTCAGCTTAGAAACGAGTGCGCCGAGATGATGCGCGGATCCAAAGAGCCCACGGGACATGCAAGGATCACTTCAGCGTACAACCTTCCATGCAAACGCGTGATCCACACCGTCGGACCGATAGTAACCGGACCGTTGACATCGCATGACGAGGAGATGCTACGTTCCTGCTACAGATCGTGCCTCGGGCTTGCCGAATCCGAAGGATTGAGGACAGTGGCGTTCTGCTGCATATCTACAGGGGAGTTCCGTTTCCCCAGAAGAAGGGCCGCGGAGATCGCGGTCGAGGAGGTCCGGGATTTCCTCGACAGGAATGAGGAGATGAAGGTGATTTTCGATGTCTTCAAAGACGATGACCTGCGCATATACAGAGAGATCCTCGGACGGCCTTGACAGACTGGGCCGCTGGCTCGATGAATCCGATTCGATAGTGATCGGAGCTGGGGCAGGACTCTCCACATCGGCGGGGATGAGATACGATGGGCCCAGGTTCGAGGATAACTTCGCGGATTTCATCGCCAAATACGGATACGGGAATCTCTACAGGGCCTCGTTCCAGAGATATGACTCACTTGAGGAGCATTGGGCGTTCTGGAGCAGGATGATCATGCTGAACAGGTACGAGCAGGAGGACAACGGCACATACTCCGCCCTCCTGGACCTGGTCCGTGACCGGGATTATTTCGTTATAACCACGAACGTCGACCATTGCTTCCAGAAGTTCGGTTTCGACAAAGACCGCCTGTACTACACCCAGGGAGACTATGGACTTTGGCAGTACTCCAAACCGTGCCATCCGTCCACCTATGACAACGAGACGACTGTGAGGAGGATGGTCGAGGAACAGAGGTACATGAAGGTGCCGACGGAACTCGTCCCCAGATGTCCGATCTGCCGCAGACCAATGACGATGAATCTCAGGGTGGACGACACCTTCGTCCAGGACTTCGGCTGGTACGAGGCGGCGAAGAGGTACAATGACTTCCTTGACACTCATTCGAAGAGCAGGACGCTTTATCTGGAGCTGGGAGTAGGTTACAACACTCCGGGCATAATCAAATACCCATTCTGGAACCAGACCATACGCAATCCGGGGGCCCGCTACGCCTGCGTTAACCTGGGTGAGGCATACTTCCCGGAACAACTCGACGGTCAAGCCGTTGGCATCGACATGGATATAGGTGACGCCCTGAAGGCACTGAACCGCAGGTCTTGAGCACCGGGATCCTTCGGATCCCATCCATATCCCTTTAGAAGGCCACTTTCGGTCAATCGTAGATAGGCTGTTGGATAGTGATCGTCTATTTCTTTCGAAGGAATCTACAAATGATTGTTATTTTTATATGTATCATATAAGACATATCTCACATGATAATGTCTTTTAAATTGAAATTGTCCGAGTGTTCATTCTAGAATTATACATTATACATTTGATTTAGTAAAATATAGAACATTAACTTACTGGAATAATTTACATCATATTTGAATTATTGAAGAAATAGATGATGACAATCCAGAATCATGCCATGATTTTACAATGTATACATGATATAATCAAATAAAACATTTCATTCCATTATTTGTCTATCAAATCTATTTTGTCCGATGTAAGTTTTCATTAACATACTTGTGTTATTTGAAAAAGTCCAAAAATAAACATATTCAATGAATCCACACTCATATTAGGAATAGCGACTGCCACTGTTCCATATTTATATCGAGTAGAATAATTCGGTTCTCGGGATGGATGCATGCGCGCAGCGCTATACGTGAGGGTCTCCACGGAGGACCAGGCCAACGAGGGTTTCTCGCTCGATGCCCAGGTCAAGAGACTGGAGGCCTACTGCAGGGTCCGCGGCTGGGAGGTTGCGGGTGTTTACAGGGATGAGGGATACTCCGGAAGGAACACCGATCGTCCCGAGTACCAGAGGATGATGGCGGACAGCGACGGATGGGACACGATCCTCGTCCTGAAGATGGACCGTATACACAGGAACAGCGTCAACTTCGCAATCATGATGGACGATCTCCGCGCCAAGGGCAAGGAGTTCACCTCGATGCAGGACAAGTTCGACACCACCACCGCCATGGGCCGTTTCGTCATGGACATAATGCAGCGCATAGCTCAGCTGGAGAGCGAGCAGATCGGCGAGAGGGTGAGGATCGGTATGGAGTACAAGGCCCGCAACGGCTCAGGAAACCTGGGCTCCGGACACCCATACGGCTATGTCTACAGCAACGGAAAGCTGGAGGTCGTCACCGATGAGGCCCACACCGTACGCGCTATCTACAACATGTACAAGAGGGGTTCCACTATGGACGACATCGCCAACTTCCTGAACAAGGCGGAGATCCCCGCGAAGAAGGGCGGGAAGTGGAACAAGCAGTCCATCGGGAACATCCTGCACAACCCGCTGTATGTGGGATACCAGGAATGGGACGGCATCCTCAGGAAGGGGGAGCAGCAACCCATCGTCGCCCTCGACCTGTACGAATCTATAAACGGACCTCTGACTGTCGGCCGTGACTGATGCCGGATTCACAGAGACGCGCTGCCCTCTACGTAAGGGTCTCCACGGACGAGCAGGCCGCCGAGGGGTACTCTCTCGAAGCCCAACGCTCGATCCTCGAGGACCACTGCTTGGCCGAGGGGCTCGACATCGCCGGCGTCTACGAGGACGACGGATACTCCGGAAGGAACATCAACCGTCCGGCCTACCGCAGGCTCATGTCTGAGATGGATGACTGGGACGTCCTGGTCGTCCTCAAAATGGACCGTATCCACAGGAATAGCCGCAACTTCATGGCGATGATGGACGAGCTCGAGAAGCATCACAAGGAGTTCGTTTCCTGCTACGAGGCCCTGGACACTTCGAACGCCTTGGGAAGATTCGTCGTCGACATGATACAGCGCATGGCGCAGCTGGAGAGCGAGCAGATCGGCGAGAGGACGAAGATAGGCATGCGTGAGAAGGCCGAGAACCTCGGCGCCGAGCCTGTCAGGAAGGGCACGATGGGCTTCACGCCTCCGTTCGGATACAGGATCGTCGACGGACAGCTGTCGGATGATCCCGAGGAGCTCCCGGTCGTCGTCGACATCTTCCAATCCTACATATCCGGCGAGACGATGGACTCCATCTGCTACTCCCTGAATTCCCGCGGGACGCTAACCAGACGGGGCAATCCGTGGAACAAGTACAATCTCCGGAACATCCTTCACAACCCGGTCTACGCGGGATTCATGCGCTGGGAGGAACTGCTCATCCCCCACAAGGCCAGCAGGGCGATCTCCCCCGAGGAATTCAACCAGGTTCAGGAAATCATGGCATCGAAGGTCAGGGATCCGTCGAAAAGAAGCGTCAACAAGGTACCCGTTTTGGATGATTTCTGATTCTCGTTACGACCAATCTTATAAATAATTTTCTTGAGAAACCCATCCAATCCGGACATCTGGCATGTGGTCAGCTGTGTACGTCGGACCACTTATCCAACATATGCCCGGTAACGGCGTTGAATTAATCATTATTTTATACTCAAAACACGAACTCCGGAGCAGGTCATTCGACCTAAAGGAGGAAAATAGTAATGTCTGACGAATGCAAAATACTCGATCCGACAGCGTTCGGATTGTTCTTTGTGGCACTGGTTTCGCTGCCCATCGCCCTTCTCTGCATCCTCACATATGCTGGCGTTGACAACGACATCGGCCTCTATCTCAACGACCTGCTCATGCTGGCCGCGGTGTTCATCTTCATCGCCGCCCTCGCCGCTTACAGAGCTGGAAGTAATTTCGGATTCATCGTGTTCGGCCTCGTCGCCCTCGGTGTATTCTTCGCAGGCTCGACCGCTGGCGATCTCTACATCAATGTGACCCTCGGTATCATCTACCTGGTCGCTCTGATCTGGTCGTACCGTGTCGGCAACCCCAAGACGCTCACCCTGATCCTGCTGACAACCGCTCTGATCTTCATCTTCGGCGGTATCCAGGCCAACACCGGTGAGGCAGACGTCTGGCTCCTGCTGAAGGGAATCGCCGCTCTTGCCAACTTCGTGCTGACCCTCTACCTGGCATTCGCCCTGGCCGATGAGAAGCTCCCCTGCTACTGATGCGAAAGCGTCTCTGGCAGACCTAAACCCTTTATCTTCCCATTCTTCACAAAGCATTTCTAAAGGTTCTGTAATGACCCTGCCATCATGAAAGCCGAGACTAGAAAGAAGGTACTCGCCTGGGGCATGGTCCTGATCATGGTCATCGTCATCGCTACGGTCGCCGTTGGCGCCATGACAAGCTGATGATAGCGATCGTGACCGGAGCATCGTCCGGAATCTTTTCGATTTTT
>CAZLMR010000031.1:0-9625 GCA_964560575.1 uncultured Methanomassiliicoccales archaeon
TGGGAATATGTTCGAAGAAACCGTATCCGAACGATTCTTGCAGTGGATGTTCATCGATCAGATGGATATTGTTTCGTTCAGTGATGAATCGAAGGATGGGGCGCAAAGGGCATTCCTGTGATGGAGTTCGGTATGTAGTCGTGTCCGAGTTTAGGGCGATGCCCTGTAGACTGCACGGACTTCTGAATAATTGAATTATGAGAAACGACACTGCCGAAGAATCACAAAACTCGGAAATTGGATAGGAGAAGAGATGAGTGCAGCCGCCGGGATTCGAACCCGGGCAATGAGCTTGGAAGGCTCAGATCCTAACCAGCTAGATCACAGCTGCACTGAATCCCCCTTAAACCAATGTCCTATTTAACGTTAATCCCTGCTCGATTGTCTGGACCCCACCCTATATCTACGCTCTGGACGATACGCGGTCATGACAGGCCGCCCCGTCCTCCGGACACATAAAGAGAAACGTTTGTGGAAGTCCCTTCATGGGGATCGGCTCTCCCGCAGATCGTCCGGAGCGGATGTCCATGCTGTTCTCGAGTACATAGTATCCCATGAGGGGACGCTGTCCGCAGGACTTCTCGTCGAGGCGATGGATGTCCTGGATTCCCAGGGAGCGGCGGACGCCGAATCCCTGAGGATGGTGGTCTCCAAGAGCCGTCCCATGGACTGCACCCCGTCAGTCAGGGCATCCGAGATTCTGCTTTCCAGAGGGGAGACCGCGGCAGCGTCGGAGATTCTATCCTTCTCCGACAGGTCCCAGGAGGTACTCCACAGATCCGCGTCCGAGGCGAAGATCAGGATGTCCCTGGGGGACAGGCGCGGGGCCATGGAGGCGGCCCTCCGCGCCAGGGGTTCCGACCCGTCCTATCCGGAGCCATATGGGATACTCGCCGAGACCGATCCGGAGGGCGGTTGGCTGCAGATGCTGAACATACAGCAGGTGTACGATGGGGAACAGCCCTCCAACCCCTCGGGGGACGGGCGTGTCCAGGAGCTGTTCGGGATATACCGCGACTGGTTCTTCGGCAGGAGGGAGGCGGCATCCGAGGCGCTCGCGAGGTCACGCTACTATTCGGAGGGCGACAGGGAGTTCATCCTGGCCTCCGCCCGCATGTCGGTCGATGAGGGGGATTGGCACTCGGCCAAGATGATGTACTCCCGTCTCCTGGACGATGCGCCGCCCTTCCTCGTCAGGGAGGTGGCGGAGGCGTGCATGGATGCGGGAAGGCCCGCACGCGCGCTGGAGCTACTGTCCACATGCGATCCCACGTCTCCGAAGACGATGCTCGATGTCATCAGGGCGAGGCACATGACCGGAGACACCGCCGGCACCATGGTGGCCGTCCGCGCATACCTGGACAGCGAATGGGCAGGATCCGATGAGTATCTGGACATCGTCCGGATGCTCATAGGGTACGGGATGTTCCAGGAGGCGACGGCGGTACTGTCGGTGTACACGGACAGCATCGGCAGGGACGCGGAATCCCTCATTCTCATGTCCGTGATATCGGAGAGGTCCGGTGACCTCGCATCGTCGCTGATACTCGTGTCGGAGGCGGTCCTCAGGGACAAGGGCTCCGTCGCGGCGAAGGTCAGGAGGGCGCAGGTCCGTCTGGCGATGGGCAAGGTCACGGCGGCGGAGAAGGAGTGCGCCAGCATCCTGGCTGCGGACCTGGAATGTCTGGAAGCCCTGCGTCTCTCGGGGAGGATACAGGCGTCGAAGGGGGACTGGTCGACGGCTGTTACGACATACTTGAAGATACTGGAGAGGGATCCGGGTGACACCGGGACGATGCTGGCTATGTCCAAGGCCCTTGCGATGACCGGGGACGCACCGGGGGCAGCCGATTTCGCCATGAGGGCCGTCAGGGCGGATGGGTCCCGCGACACGTATGTAGCCGCCCTGTCAGCGCTCATGTCGGCGGGTTCCAGCAACGATGCTCTCTACCTGTGCCGTGAGGCCGAAGCCAGGTTCCCGAAGGATCAGGTGTTCAAGAGAATCCGTGGGAACATGGAGTTCGCAAGAAGGGACCACCTCAGGGCGTCGGCTACATTCGCATCCGCGGCCAGCGAGGCCCCCGATGAACCGGTCCTGTGGTATTCGAAGGGCATGGCCGACGAGGCTCGCGGCGATATGGAGTCCGCCGATGACGCATATGACAGGGCCCTCGGACTCGACCCCGACACTTGCAGATACTGGGTGGCCAAGGCGGTCGCCCTGGAGAGGCGCGGCGACGACATGGGTGCCATGAGGGCACTGCGTCACGCATCGCTCCTCGACAGAGCCGATGTCGATCCGATCCTGCGCATGTCGGCCATCGAGGAGAGGCGCGGGAATCCGGCGGAGGCGGCGCATCTCATGTGGATGGCTTCCGTCATGGAGCCGTCCGACGAACGCATCCGTGCGGAGCGCTCCAGGCTGATGTCGATGGCGGAGGCGGGTGCAGAGGAGAGGGAGGCGAAGGATTCCGAGGTCAGGATGATGCCGGAGCCCATCGATGACGGTGGGTTCGACGACCTCTTCCCATTCGTCCATGTTCCGGAGAGGGATGACAAGAAGCCGCAGCCGGAACCCGTGCGGCCGGAGGAGGTGCCCGTTCATGCTGAACCGGAGGAGACGGAGGAGCAGTCTGAGCCCGAGATCCAGGAACCCGTGGTGGATGCGGCCGATCTCGTGGATGTCCATGAGGGATCGGAGGTCTCCGAACCGCTGGATCCCGCGCCATCCGCCGAGGGGTCCGTTACCGAGGAGGTCCAGGCCCCCGTCGTCGTTGTGCCGCCGAAGCCCGAATCCGTCCCGGAGACGGAACCCGAGCCCCAGGCCGAGGAGCCCGTGCAGGAGGAACCCGATCGGAGGGAGGATCTGGATTCCCTGTGCTCGATGGCTTCCTCTCTGAGGGAGGCAGGCGATACGAAGGGCGCCCTCAGAACGATCGAGAGGGGCCTGGCCATAGATTCTGGCCACACGGGGATGCTGAGGCTGAAGGCGCAGATCTGTCTGGATTCAGGGGATTTCGCATTGGCCGAGGAGATCGCACGCGGGGCCCTGGAGACGGATCCGGACGATGCAGATCTTCACTTGGTCCTCGGCATGTCCCTCAAGGCAGGTGGTGACAGGGAAGGCGCTCTCGCGGAGCTCGACAGGGCGGTGTCCCTGGGTGAGGACGATGCGGACGTCCATGCGGCCAGGGGGGAGGTCCTGGAGGCGATGGGCGTCATGGACAGGGCATCGGAATGCTATTCCGCGGCAGTGTCAAGGGACCCGAGCCGTCTGGATCTGGCCGAGAAGCTAGCGCGCATGATGTACGCGAGGAAGGAGGCGATGGCGGCGGACGGGATGATCAACCGCATCCTCAGGCGCGATCCGGGACGCATCTCCGCCATCCTGCTGAAGGCCGAGATAGCACATGCCAGGAAGGACGACAAGAACCTCATGGCGGCATACGGCCATTTCGTGAAGGTCCCCAATCCGGGGCCTGAGAACACCGTCCGCATGGCGAGGCTCCTGGAGGATTCGGGCCATACGGCCGAGGCGAAGGAGCTGGTCGTCGGCAGGCCGCAGAAGGATGTCGCCGATTCATCTGTCAAGAGGTACGCCGAGAAGGTCCTGCGCAGGTCGTTCGCGATGAGGGTGCCTCCCACCGATCCCGATCTGATAGGCGCCTTCGGACTCGACCAGAGGATGGCGGCGGAGGTCGCGGCCTATCTCGGGGAGCAGCCGAACTACGGTCCGATCAACCGTTCATCGGAGGCCTTCGCAAGGATGGAGGCCCGTTCCAGGGATGCGGTGATGAAGCTTCAGTGGAGGAATCTGGAGCGCGAGCCCAGGCTCCCTCTGGAGAGGGTCTTCGTGCAGTGCGGATGCTCGGATGCCGACGAGGCGAAGGACATCGTGGCCTATGTCATGAGGGCCATGATATCAGAACCCGGGAGGGTGGAGGATCCGGAGATCGCCAAGACCGCCATGGGATTGCCCAAGGGGATCAGCGTCTACGAGATCATGGAATCCTGCGATGTTGGCGTGTACACGGCAAAGGAGATCCAGGCGCAGATAATCTGAGTCAGTAGTCCCTCATCTCTGACTTCATGAACTCCCTCATGAGGCATGTCGCGTAGTTGCCCTTGGGGAGCGAGAATCTCAAGGTGTATCCGTCTTCGCGGAACTCGCTGGCTATGTCCTTCACAGGACACATTAGCTCCCTCCTGCCGCCTTTGGAGCTGCATTTGGGCAGGCCGGGTATGACGAAGTCCTCCGCCTTCAGACCGTGGTCCTCTATGACCTTCCTCTCGATCTCGCCCATCTCGCCCTCGGCGAGCATGGAATCGGATCCGAACAGCGCGCCGGTGACAAAGGCGCGTCCGGCACGGATCTGCCTGTTCACCAGGTCGATGTTCTTGGACGTGGTCATCACGGGGCTCTCATGCTGAGGGCTGCCCTTCGGGTCCAGGGGGATCACGATGTCGCCCTCGACAGGCATGTTGATCGGAAGACCGCGTTCGATCCTCATGCTGAGCATCTCGTTGAACAGATACGACTGATATGCGTGGACGAACATCATCTGGAGGTTCGACGGCATGGCATCGATGGCCTCCGTCCATGATCCTCCGCCGGCAAGGACCTGGGCCATGGTCTTCTCGAAGGACATCGGTTCGGGCATGACCTTCGCCGCAGAGGACCAGTCGGTGGTCCCGACCAGCGATTCGCGTATCGCGCGGACGTCCGTGTCCTCCTCGGGCGTGGTGTAGCAGATGTATGTCCTGACGGCACCCTCTATGTCGCCTCTGACCAGCCTCTCACCGACTAGATGAGTCACCGGCCTGACGACTCCGAATCTCTGGACGCCGAAGTAGTTGGGGAACCCGCCCACCTTCTTTATCACGGAGATGAGCGAAGGGTCCATGGTGCAGTCCTTCACGGTGATCTCGAACTCGTTCCCGATGAGGTCCCCGATCTGGATCGCTCTGCTGCCTCTGTAGACGTCCCTTATCTCGACGTCCTTGAGGTCGACCTTGGCGAGGTCCTCGGAGGGGCATCTGAAGGACATCAGCTGGGTCGTGACCGCGCGCTTGTCCTTGGTGCCGGCGAAGCCGATCCTCTCCCTGGACATGCCCATGCTGCGGGCAAGTATCCTGACAAGGCGGTTGGTCTCCCAGTTGCGGGTGACCACCGTGGCTATGGCGAAGTCTCCGTTCTCCTTGGCCCTCGGCGGGTCCGAGATCTCGGTGACGACGAAGTCCTCGGGCAGAGTCTTGAGGTGGCCTCCGGTCCCCTCGGCGGGGCAGAGGTAGCATCTCATTCCGATGTCCGCTTCCGCGGTGGTGCACTCTCTGAACAAAATCTCACTCTTTCTTGGGGCAGTAGTAGTCTGCGACAGCGTCGGAGGCCCTCTCGATCGCCTCGATCGGGTTGCCCTTCTTGACCTTGACGTAGAGCCTGCGGTCCTCGAGCTCGGGGTGCTTGTCGATGTACCTGACCAGCTCGACGTCATCGTCCTTGTAGAGCTCGTCCATCAGGGGTGTGATGAGCGTGAGGTTGGCGTCCTTGAACGCGAGTGTGACGGAATCGTCGGTCTTCTCGACAACATAGGTCTGCATAACGCCGTCTATACCGTACCTATAATAATTCTTTTTGTGAGAATGTGAGTGAGTGGAAATGGCCCGTCCGGGCGCGTTTGGTTGTCCATGGGGATGGGTGGCCGACGTGTTCCGCCGGCCTCACCCCATGGAGGGCGACATACACCGAGGGGTTCAGTCGCCGCTTCCGTCCCATACGTTGTGCTCGTCCGCTGCGCGCGGGTGAGGCATCTTCTTCTCATCCATTTTTATACCCATCCATCCGGCAGGAGCTGCCGTGTCTTCGAGTACACTGGTTCTCTTTATAAAAGATACTGTCAGACCGTCGTATATCGGACAATCAGGACTCAGATATGTCTGTCATTCGGAGAGTCCGTCGGAGTCGTGGACCTGCATGCCGTACATCTCGATTATCTCCGAGACCGTGGTGCACTGCTCCGGGGTCTTGTCGTCCCTGACGCGGCCTGTGAACCTGGGGAACCTGATCCCGAGGCCGGCCCCCTCCTTCAGGACATCCTTGGCGGCGGTGTGTATCGGGCTCAGGGTGATCTCCGCGGCGACCACCTCGAGTACGACGTTCGGCTCGAACCAGACGTCAGGCACCATCTCGGCGTCCACCGACGACGGCTTGGATTCGGAAAGGGTGCCGTCCAGCAGCGTGGGCATGTAGTCCAGGAAGGCGTCGTCGAATCCGGTCCCGAGCTTGCACACGGTCGGGAACGTCCCCGTCTCGCTGTCGTATGCGGCCATGAGGAGCGCTCCGTACCTTCCTGCCCTCTTGCCCATCCCGTAGAACGCGCCCACCACCGTGAGGTCGAACGAATCGGTCAGGGCCTGCTGGTAGTCCTTCTTGTACTTGATCCACAGGAATCCTCTGGATCCGGCGCGGTACACGGAGTCCGGGGCGATGGACTTGGCCATTATCCCCTCGCATCTCGCGCCGATGGCGCTGGCGAAGAACTCCTCCCCCTCTTCGGGGCTCTCGACGATCCTCATGGTGGTCATCTGTACGTTGTCGCCGATCTCGAACCCAGCCTCCAGGGCCTCCCTCCTCTCGAGGTACGGCTTCGACGTCCAGTCGGTGCCGTCCGCGTAGAGCAGGTCGAACATGAAGATCCTGACAGGCACGTCCCTGACCGCCTCGTCCATACCGTGCTTCTTCCTGCGGTGGGTGACGTTCTGGAACGGGAGCATGAATCCGGTCTCCGGATCGATGGCGACGCACTCCCCCTCGATGATCGCCTCCCCGTGCCTGCATCTCGCCCTCAGGGATTCCGCGATGTCAGGGAAGTTGGATGTCAGGTCCTCCAATCTCCTGGAGTACAGCTTGACGGAATCCTTCCCGATGTGCGCCTGCACCCTGATGCCGTCGTACTTGTACTCTATCGCGCATCTTCCGCCCATCTTCTCGACGACCTCGGCGACAGATGGGAGCCTCTCGGCGAGCATCACCTTCACGGGGCTGCCCACCTTCACGCCTATGGCGCGTATGGCATCCATCCCGCCGTTGGCTATCGTCTCCGCCACGAGGCCGATGTCGCAGGTAACGTTGAACGCCCTCTCGATCGTCGGGCGGTCCTCCTTCGTGGCGAACGCCTCGGCCAGGGCGTCCAGTATGGTCATGTCCGCCGCCCCGACCCTCATCCTGCCCGTGACCGTTCTGCACAGGTATCTGGCCTCCACCGGGTTGGAGTCGTGCAGCAGTCCCGCCAGGGTCTTCTGCTTGATGTCCTGGGAGTCCTTCCCCTCGGCGTTCTCGATGGTCGAAAGGCCCTTCACGACCCTCTCCACGGTGAGCTCCTCGGAGAACAGTGCCATCTGCTTCTTCCTCGACAGGAGGGTCTCTGCGACCTGCCCGAGGTCCCCGGTCTCGACAGTCAGCTTCTCCACCTTGTCCTCGGGGTTCCCTGAGGCCTTGGCGATCGCCTTCATCACGAGCCTGTCCGCCATGCCCAGCACGCCGGGCACGAAGTCCGGGTGGAGCTTGCCCTGGCTGAGGTACACGATGGAACGGAGCTCGCCCTTGTCGGCGGTTCCGAAGAATCCCGCCAGTATGGATGTCATCTCCAGGCGGCTGCCTGTGGATTCCAGTCTGTCGAACGTCTCTGCCAGGTCGGAGTAGAGCATGCCGACCCAATCTTCCATCTTCGATAAAAGGGTTCAGAAACCGTCCAGCCTCAGCTGGTTCTTCCTGATTATGGGGGAGCTGCCGCGACTGAGCTCCTCGCTCAGCTTCTCGAGGCGCGCCCTCATCGCACGCTCCTTCTCGGCACTGGATCTCTCCAGCACCTCGTCGAGGGTTCCCTTGGCCACGAGGACGTACACCTCCCCGTCGTTCTTCCTGCCGGTCCTCCCGCGGCGCTGGATCGTGCGGATTTCCGATGACACCGGCTCGTAGAAGATCACTGCGTCGGTGCTGGAGACGTCCAGCCCCTCCTCTCCCACGGAGGTGGACACGATGACGTTGAGGGCCCCGTCCCTGAAGCCGTCCAGCAGGGCCACCTGCTCCCTCTGCTTCAGACCTCCGTTGGCCTGGCCGACGAGCATGCCCACCCTTGCGCCGGGCACGGACTCCAGCTTGGACCTCAGCATCTCGCAGGTGTCCCTGTACTGGGTGAACACTATGACCTTGGACCCGGTGTCGCCGTTCACCGCCCTGCTGACGAGCGAGAGCACCCTGGAGACCTTGGGATGCTCTACGTTGGACTTCTGCAGGATCGTCCTGATCCCGGTGTACTCGGGGCGATTGACGATCTCCCTGGCGCTCTTCCCGCCCTTCTCCTGGTCGGCCTCGGATTCGATCTTCTCGAGATATATCCTGAGGGGCGTCATGCCCTGGGTCTCCGCCAGGCCGATGGCGTGGAGCAGCTTGATGCACATCGAGTGCAGCGCTAGGCCCCTGTACACGATGCCCGTCTTCTCCCCCCTGGCCAGGCGGGCCTGGAGGTTCTGGCCTATAGTGAGCATGTAAGAGGTGGACACCTGCCACCCAGGGTTGATGAGCCTGAGGCTCGCCATCTCGGACACGTAGTGGTCCAACATGGACCTGAGCAGCGCGGTTAGGTCCAGTATGTCCTGTGGGAGGTTGACCTCTATCCTGTTGACGTACGTGTCATGGATGTACGGCGACACGTCGGGGTCCTCGTCGGAGCGGATGTCGATCCTTCTCAGATGGAGGTTGATGCAGACCTCCTCGATCTTCGAGGTGTCGCTGCCCGGGGATGCGGTCATGCCGATGCACCTGATGCCCTTCCCGCAGAACCTCGCGACCCTGACGTACGCGTAGTTCCCGACACCGCGATGGGCCTCGTCATAGATGATCAGTGAGAACGCGCCCAGGTCGTACCTCCCCGCCTCCAGGTCGTTGGCCACCGACTGCGGTGTGGACACGATGACATCGCTGTTCCCGATGATCCCGGCGCGGGACTCCGGCTTCATGTTCCCGTTCATCTCGCCGATGACGACGTCCTTGAGCGTGGAGGAGAACGATCCCCTGTGCTGGTCCACCAGGGGCTTGGTGGGTGCGAGGACCAGGACCTTGCCGCTCCCGAGGTACTCGGCCGCCACCCTGACGGCCACGACCGTCTTCCCCAGACCGGTGGGCAGAATGACCAGGGTGTTGTTCCTGAGGCATCCCTGGACCATGGCGGTCTGGTACCTGCTCTCCTCGATGGAGCCGGGGACTATGCGGGGATGTGAGACGGACGTCATGGGAGCGTCCGTACATTATTGATGGATGGATAAGAAAATGACGGGTGGGATGACCCACCCTGTGGACGTTTAGTGGCAACCGCCGCCGCAGGAGGCGCAGCCGTTGAAGTTGGGGTTCCTGATGGTGAGTCCGGTTCCGAAGTTGGGGTCGTCGATGAACTCGATGACGCACTCCTCCAGCTCCTTCTTGGTCTCGTCGTCGTAGAACATGTCGAATCCGTTGGCGGACTTGTCCACGTTCTCACCCTCGGCGGCCTTCTCCTGGAAGGACATGCCGAACTGGGGGCCGGAGCAGGCGAATCCGGACAGGTAGATCTTGATTCCGTACCCGACCTTC
>CAZLMR010000032.1:0-9601 GCA_964560575.1 uncultured Methanomassiliicoccales archaeon
ACCCGGCGATGGTGATGGGCGCCGAGCTCCTGCCCGGCGACTGGGGCATAAAGGGGATGGAGATAGTCCAGACCGACGAGGGCGACTACGTGGAGGACGACGAGGAGGACACAGAGGAGGTGGAAGACCTTGACGACGAGTGACAGGCAGCAGGAGGCCATGGAGAGCCTCACCCACATCATCGAGAAGATCTACGATCAGATGGACCAGGGGCAGATCCCCTCCATGGAGCTCCCCATGAGGTCCAAGAGGAACATCGAGTTCGACCCGCAGCACAACGTCTGGAAGTACGGCGACCTCAAGACCTCCCGTTCCGCGAAAACCGTCAACGGGGCGGTCTCGATGCTGCGCACGGTGTACACCGCGGACTTCATCAACGAGATGATCCGCGAGAACAAGTCCTCGACCCTGAGGGAGATGTACTACATCTCCGAGGGATGGAACAACGCCAAGTTCCACAGCCAGGACGAGAGCAACCTGCTGGCGGAGGACCTGGAGACCGTCACCCACTGCATGAGGGAGGACTTCAGGCTCAGGCCGGAGGAGGGAAGCTCCCACGTGTACGGCGACATCAACTTCACCACCATGACCAAGAAGGGCATGAAGACGATCAACTGCATGGACGACGTCGCAGAGACCGGCTTCTCCGTGCCGTACAAGGTCGAGCAGGACACCTTCCAGATCGATCCCGGGAACACCAAGTTCGTGATGGCCATCGAGACAGGAGGAATGTACGCCAGGCTGATCGAGAACGGGTTCCCCGAGAGGTACGGATGCACGCTCATCCATCTGTCGGGACAGCCCACCAGGTCGACCAGGCGTCTGATCAAGAGGCTGAACGAGGAGTTCGGGATCCCGGTGACCGTGTTCACCGACGGCGATCCCTGGTCCTTCAGGATCTACGCGTCCGTCGCCTACGGCGCCATCAAGACCGCGCACATCTCCGAGTACCTGGCGACACCCACCGCCCAGTTCATCGGGATCACCGCGTCGGACATCCTGAACTACGACCTGCCCACCGACAAGCTGAACGACAAGGATGTCGGCGCCCTCAACGCCGAGCTGTCGGACCCCAGGTTCGCTGACGAGTTCTGGGTCAACGAGATCCAGGCCATGCTCGGCATGAACAAGAAGGCTGAGCAGCAGGCCCTGGCCAGGTACGGTCTGGATTACGTGACCGACCACTACCTCCCCGAGAAGCTCACGGACATGGGCGTCCTGTGACGTCCTATCAAACATCTGGCGGCTCCGGCCGCCATCACCTTTTTTAACATCCCTGGTTTCGCCCAGCCCCATGGACTTCGATGTCAGGGAGATGCTGGTGGAGACCATCAAGAGATATCTGGACAGGTTCTGCAGGGACAACGAGCTCGACCCCGTGTGGGGGGAGCCGATCGTCGGATTTGGGGACGCTCGTTCTCCGAGGTTCGCCGAGCTGAGGACCGTGGTCCATCCAGAGCACTACCTGCCGGAGGACATCCTCCCGGGGGCGACCACCGTCGTCTCGTACTATCTGCCGTTCACCAAGGACGTGGCCAGGGGCAACATCTCCGGGGACCTGGCATCACCGGAGTTCGCCTACACCGTCGCCCTGACCAACAGCATCGCCATGGAGCTGGCGGACGAGGTAGCCACCGACATACGCGCCTATGACTACGAGGCCGAGATCCCCGAGTGGGAGAGGATCGACGGCGACATCGTCAGCAGGTGGTCCCAGAGGCACGTGGCGTACCTGTGCGGCATGGGGACCTGGGGGATCAACAACATGATCATCACCGACGAGGGCTGCTGCGGCAGGTTCTTCTCCATCGTGACCAACCTGGACGTGGAGCCGGACCCGATCCCGGAGGAGGAGCGCTGCTCCTACAGGCGCGACGGGTCCTGCGGCGTGTGCATGCAGAAATGCAGGGCCCATGCGATCACCCCCGGCGGATTCGACCGCTGGGCATGCGACAGGCACGGCGACGAGGCCCGCAGGAGATACGGCGGGCTGAACGTGTGCAGCAAGTGCATCGTGGGGATGCCCTGCTCTTTCAGGAACCCGTCCAAGTGATACCATGGAGGATGCGGAGGCCGTCAGGGAGGCCGTCAGGGCATGGATTCTCGAGTTCGAGGGGACGTACTGCAGGGAGCACGGCGAGAGGCCGATATGGAGGGAGCCCCTGGTGGGTCTGGCCGACGCGGACTCCCCCCTCTTCCCCGGGCTCAGGGACATCGCCTACAGTGGTCACAGGATGCCACAGGACTACCTGCCCGGAGCGAGGACGGTGATATCGTACTTCATGCCCTTCACAGAGGACGTTCCGGGGGACAACACCCGTGGGGACCGCCCCGTCCGGTCTTGGACCGATGCATACAATCTCACGAATGAGATGTGCGCATGTATGAACAGATTCATCGCATCGAAGGTGGCCGGCATGGGGTACCGTGCCGCGGTGCCCGAGGATGCGGGCGAGATTGTCGACGGCACATACAGCGTCTGGTCCCAGAGGCACGTGGCGAGGATCGCCGGCCTGGGGAACTTCGGCATGAACGGGATGCTCATCACCGACGTCGGCTGCGCGGGGAGGTTCTTCTCCGTCATCACGGACATCCCCTGCGGTCATGACGAGCCCTGTCTCGAGGAGAGGTGCCTCCACAGGATCGACGGGTCCTGCGGCAGGTGCATGAGGGTCTGTCCGGTGTCCGCGCTCAACGACGACGGATTCCGGAGGGACGCATGTCTGGACAGGTGCACGGACAACATGGCGCTGACCGGCCAGCAGATCTGCGGCAAGTGCCTGTGCGGGATGCCCTGCTCTCTCCGTGACCCCTCGGCCTGACTCATCTGGGCAGGCGGATCCTCTCTTGGATTTGCATCATCGAATGATGAGACACGGCAGGCGACAATTTCCGATGTCTGTATCCGTGTACCGGTTCTGATACGATGGGATCATCATCTCATGATCAGATAATTCGAAACAATCTTGACGGGTCAGGACAGGTGCATCCATTCATGATCGGCAGTCATGTTCCAACATAAGTTCAACATATGTTCGACTTAAGTCACACCCCGTTCGATATCGTTTTTCGTAACCGCCAAATACGCACCCGTCATAGGCGCATACATGGCGGAACTAGGATTCGGACTCATGCGCCTGCCACTGAAAGACCCTGAAGACCCCACCAGCGTGGACATACCCCAGTTGGAGGCCATGGTGGACGCGTTCCTGGCATCCGGTTTCGACTACTTCGACACCGCGTATCTCTACCACAAGGGGATGAGCGAGAAGGTGGTCAGGAAGGTCCTCAGTGAGAGGCACCCGCGCGAGAGCTTCCGTCTTGCTTCGAAGATGCCCCTGATGGCGATAAACGTCCCGGAGGACCACGAGAGGGTGTTCAGGGAGCAGCTCGAGAGATGCGGAGTGGACTACTTCGACAGCTATCTGGTCCACAACGCCTGCCGCGGCCTGTACGACACAGCCGACCGTCTGGGAACGTTCGATTATGTGAGGGGCCTCAAGGAGGACGGCAGGGTCCGCAGGATCGGGTTCTCCATACACGATGACGCAGAGTTCCTGGAGAGGATCCTGGAGGAGAACGACGATTATGATTTCGTGCAGCTGCAGATCAACTACCTCGACTGGGACAGTCCCGCCATCCAGGCGAGGGAGTGCTACGAGGTCGCCAGGAGGCATCACAAGCCGATCGTGGTCATGGAGCCGGTGAAGGGAGGCGCCCTCGCCGATGTCCCCGAGCGCGTCAGGGCTCTGTTCTCGGAGGCGGATCCAGATGCAGCTCCCGCATCCTGGGCGATGAGGTTCGTCGCAGGGCTCGACGGGGTCGAGACCGTTCTCTCCGGGATGTCCGATATGTCGCAGATGGAGGACAACATACGCACGATGACCGACCTCAGACCACTGGACGAGGCGGAGCTCGACCTTGTACGCAGGGCCGCAGGGGTCATCAACGAATCCATAGCGATCCAGTGCACCTCGTGCGGATACTGTCTCAAGGACTGTCCCATGGACATACCGATCCCCGACTACTTCCAGATCTACAACAGTGCCAGGATGGCCCCTGCGAAAGGCCTCCAGCCACAGAGGTTCTACTACCTCAACAGGTCCAAGGGTCATGGGAGGGCGTCCGACTGCATCGGTTGCGGCAGGTGCGAGGCGAACTGCCCCCAGCATCTTCCGATCCGCAAGGACCTCGGGGATGTGGCGGGACTGCTGGAGAGGCTCGTCTGACGCATAAAGTTGGAGTCAACTCTAAATATCGGGTCAGGATGACTGTTCAACAGCTCCCTTGTTATAGCCGAGGGACGATGGGAAGGCGATCAGATGGACGGAAGGATGCTCTACTTCGAATGCTACTCAGGGATCAGCGGCGACATGGCCGTGGCGGCCATGCTCGATCTCGGTGCGGACCGCGACGCCCTCGACAGGGCGCTGTCGTCCCTGGACCTAGACGGTTTCAGGACTGAGGTCACGAGGGTGTCGAAATCCGGTCTGGATGCTTGCGACTTCAACGTCATCCTGGATGAGGACAACCACGACCATGACATGGGGTACCTGTACGGTCACGAGCACCATCACGATCACGACCATCATGACCATGACCATGAGGACCACGGCGACCACCATCACGGGGGCCATCACCATCCGCATCGCGGGCTTCCGGAGATCCTGTCCATCATCGACCGCGCGGACATGACCGACGGTGCGAAGGCGGTGTCCAGGAGGGTGTTCGAGATCATCGGGGCGGCGGAGGCGGAGGCCCACGGGGTGCCCATAGAGCAGGTGCACTTCCACGAGGTCGGAGCTGTGGACTCCATAGTCGACGTCGTCTCCCTCGGCGTTTGCATCGACAGCCTCGGCGTGTCCCAGGTGTGCTTCTCCGAGCTATACGAGGGGACCGGATGCATCAGGTGCCAGCACGGTGTGATCCCGGTGCCGGCTCCGGCCGTCGCCAACATCGCATCGGCCCATTCGCTGCCGCTCAGGATCACTCAGTCCCAGGGGGAGTACGTCACCCCCACCGGAGCGGCCTTCGCAGCGGCTGTGCGCGACTCCGACGTCCCCGCATCGTTCACGATAGACAGGATCGGGCTCGGAGCGGGCAAGAGGGAGTCCGAGAGGTCGGGGATCCTCAGGGCGATGCTCATCACCCCCAGGTCATCCGAGGATACGATCGTGAAGCTCGAGTGCAACGTGGACGACTGCACCGGGGAGGCCCTCGGATACGCCGCGGAGAGGCTCATGCGCGAGGGCGCCAGGGATGCCCACTACACACCGGTCTTCATGAAGAAGGGCCGTCCGGCCTATCAGCTCAACGTCATCTGCAGGGAGTCGGACAGGCCGAGGATGGAGGGAATCATATTCGAGGAGACCTCCACGGTCGGGATCCGCAGGGTCGTGATGGACCGCACCGTCATGGACCGCAGGATCGAGGAGGTCGACACCTCCATCGGGAGGGTGCAGGTGAAGGTCTGCACCATAGACGGGATCGAGAAGAAGCATCCGGAGTACGAATCCCTCGCCGCGATATGCAGGGAGAGGGGGATCCCATTCAGGGATGCGTACGACGCCGTCATGTCCTCCATGGTCCCCAGGCGCTGACATGTTCCTGTGAACCCGGTCGACGGGTCCGGACGGCGGTCCCGGTCATCGGGACCGAAACAGTGATGTCCAGGTCGCTCATGGGCCCCGCATGGTCGGTCGTAACCCCACACTAGTCGTCAGGGGACATCCTCTGGACAAGCAGCAGCTGGCCGCGGTCATGGACGACGCGGACACCCAGCTCGTCATAGCGGCGGCGGGGACAGGTAAGACGACCACCCTCGTGGGGAAGGTCAGGCACCTCGTCGACTCGGGCGTCGACCCGCGCGGGATCCTTCTCATATCGCTCACCAACAACACCGTCGCGGATCTCCGCCGCGCGGTGGATTCCGAGTTCGGGGGCAGCTTCTCCGGTGATGTGATGACCATCCACGCTCTCGGCAACAGGATCCTCCGGATGAGGCCCTGTGTCGGCAAGGACAGGGCGCAGCTCATCGGGGGGATAATGTACGAATCGGCGGAGGAGGACCGCAGATTCGCCAAGGCCCTTCTTCTGTACGTCGAGGGGCTCCGCACAGTCGGGTTCTCCGACCTGTCCCTCAACGGCACGAGCATACGCAACCGCGGTCTCCGCAACTTCGCCGACGCCCTATTCGAATGCGGGCTCGGCTGCAAGTACGAGCGTCCCACGGCGTCAGACAAGGAGGTGAGACCCGCCTCCCTGTCGGCGGAGGACGGCCACGGACACAGGTTCACGGTGTATTCCGACGACGACGTGGTGAGGAAGGCCGCCAGGGACACATCGGAGGTGTGGGAGTATCTGGAGCGTCACGGATTCCCATGCGAGAGGATGAACCCCAACGACCTTGCGGCCGAGGTCATCAAGGCCTGGGGCGACAGGTTACCGGAGGCACTGGGCGCACTGATATCGAGGTGCAAGTCCACGCGCACAACCATGAGCGATCTGAGGAGGGCGAACGGTCGCAACCCCACGTCGGTCCGGCCCAGGGTGGACGAGAAGCTGTTCCTCCTGGACCGTGTCTGGGACATGTACAACCTCACGTGCATGAGGGGCCGCATGGCGGACTACGACGATATGGTCATCCAGGCGACCGAGCTGGTGCGCTCGGGAGGTCCCTTCGGAAAGGTCTACACGCACGTCCTCGTGGACGAGTACCAGGACGTCTCGCCGACCCTGGTCGACCTTCTGAAGGCGATCCGCTCGAGGACGGGATTCAGGCTCTTCTGCGTCGGGGACGACTGGCAGAGCATATACTCGTTCAGCGGAGGCGATGTCTGGCAGTTCTACGACTTCGAGAGCATCTGGAAGGGGTTCGGAACCATCTCCGTGTCCAGGATCGAGACGACCTATCGCTGCCCGCAGACGCTGGTCGACCTGTCCGGGAGGTTCGTTTCAGCCAATCCGATGCAGCAGAGGAAGGATGTGAAGGGGGTTCGCGACCCGCCCTTCCGTCCGGTCCAGCTCCTGCCGGTCAACTCCGACCGCGACATCCCACGTGCGGTGGCCAACCGTCTGGATTTCATCGACCCATCGGAATCCGTGTTCATCATCGGGAGGACCAGGGCGGACATCTACGCCCTGGGGTACGGGAACGGCCAGTTCGCATTCAGCGTGTCCGGTCAGTCGGGATCGGTGGACATGGTCTACCGCAGATGGGATGACGACGAGGGCGACTGGGCGGATGTCAGGCCGGTCAGGTTCCTAACGGCCCACTCGTCGAAGGGCCTGGAGGCGGACAACGTGTTCGTGATAGCCGACAGGGACCGCGGAGGGTTCCCAAGCACCGTGTCCGACGAGCTCTCGGACCTCTTCGAGAGAAGGGACGAGGGGATCCAGATGGCGGAGGAGCGCAGGGTGTTCTATGTGGCGATGACGAGGGCCAGGAGGAGACTATTCATAATCAATCGCACGGACGAGGACCATTACGCCCAGTCCGCCAGATCCCCGTTCGTGACGGAGCTTCTGGGGCAGAGCCCGGTCCTCTCCAGGTCGACACCGTTCTGTCCAGAGTGCTTCGGTCCCGTCAGGATCGTGGAGTACAACGGTAAGAGGTTCTACGGCTGCTGCGACTACCCCAACTGCAGGGGTGTTCGCAGGTTCGACGGCATCTGAGCGACCGGCAGGCGGATTCAGAGCCTCCTGATCCCGTCGACGATCCTCTCCTCCAGCAGCTCGAGGCCGGATTCCCCGTCGGTTCCGCCTAGCATCCTCATGGCGCGTCTGACGTGCTCGTCGTTCCTCACGGTTCTCCTGTCCGCGGACCTCCTCTGGATGACGGAAACGATCCAGTTGCCCACGGATGCGATGCAGGCTATCACCATGGTCGTGCACACCAGGATGAAGACCGAGGTGAACAGGCGGTTCTCCGGGGACGGGGCCAGATCCCCGTACCCTACCGTCGTCACGGTGTACACGGTGAAGTATGCGGAGTCCAGAAGGCTCCATCCTTCCAGCCACGCGAAGGCGAAGGTCCCGAGGACCAGGATCAGCGCCATCGCCGATAGGGCGTAGACGACGTATCTCTCGTCATTGTTCATCTCTCGTCTCCTCCAGTGCCCGATCGACCGATTCCCTGGACAGCCCCCTGGACTCGGCCCATCTGTAGAGCGACTCCAGGTTCCGTCTGCGTCTGTCTTCGACCTCCCTCTCGAGCGCGTCATGGCGTTTGGCGTGTCTGTCCAGGACCATGCCGCCGACGACGCCGAGCGCGGACGTGATCCCGACGGTCCCGAACAGCATGACCGCAATCGCGATGATCCTTCCCTCCTCGCCGGTGGGCGTGACATCCCCGTATCCGACCGTCCAGAGGGTCTGGACGACGAAATAGAACGAGTCGGTGGCGTTCATGTCGCAGGCCCACATCGTGGCGACTGTGGCGCCTACTATGAGGGCGGCCATGTATGCGACCACCATCCAGAGGTACGACGGATACCTATCCATGCACATGTCTGGGGTTGTGCGGTTATAATGGTTGCTGGGGTCGGCGCCTGCCGGAATCGGGCTGGAGGTCCAGGCTGTCCGCCTCCGTCCTGTTCATCGCCCTGCTCCCCTCGTCCATGATCCTGTCCAACTCCATCTCCAGCTCCGAGGTGTCCGCTCCGAGTCCTCTCAGGGCCGTCTTGACTCCCTCGAACTCGTCCATGAACCTTCTCATGGAGCGTCTGCGGGTGACCGTGTCGAGGATCCACTGGCCGACGTTCGCCGCCAGGGACAGGACGAGCGTCGCCCCGATCATCATGAACACCGAGGCGACCAGTCTGTTGTCGGGGGACACGACCAGGTCGCCGAACCCCGCTGTGGTCGATGTGCAGAAGACGTAGTAGAAAGAGTCGAAGACGCTCCATCCCTCGAGATGGCAGAAGACCGCCGTCGAGACAGCGAGGAAGACGGCCACCAGCGCGCTCCATCTGATGAGCTCGGCATCGGTGCCTCTCATGTCCGAGCACCTCCTCCACGGCCTCCCTGTCGACGCCGTTGTCTTCGGCCCATCTGAAGACGGCCTCGCGCATCTGGGCCAGACGGCGCGACGCCTCCTCCTCGACCCTGCGCTGACGGACGATGAACCTGTCCAGGACTATACCGCTCACGATACCGATGGCTGACAGGACCCCCACGGTCCCGAAAAAGTTCAGGGCCAGCGTTATCGACTTCCCAATGTCGCCCGCCGGCACCACATCCCCGTATCCGACGGTCCAGAGGGTCTGGACGACGTAGTAGAACGAGTCGACCGGGTCCAGGTCGGTGAAGCGGACGGTCACCGCGGTGCCCGCGACGATCACCGTCGCTATGTATGCGGCGAGTATCAGCAGGTATCTGACGCGGGTGTCCATGGGACCTCGACACCCGCATCCGGTTATACGTTTTTCCCGAGGGCCTCATCTGTCCGGGCACGACTCCGTCCCTG
Organism: uncultured Methanomassiliicoccales archaeon; assembly: GCA_964560575.1. Lineage (GTDB taxonomy): Archaea > Thermoplasmatota > Thermoplasmata > Methanomassiliicoccales > Methanomethylophilaceae > Methanoprimaticola. The sequence continues at coordinate 9,467 of CAZLMR010000032.1, forward strand.
CCTGGCGACGGTCGGAGTCGAGGGTGTCCCATGTGAGGACGATGGTGCCAAGGGCCATCACCGCGAGTGCGACGGCGAACGTCCATGTGAGGTCCTCGCCCAGGAGCGGCAGGGAGATGAAGGCGCCGATGAAGG